>CAZEWV010000219.1:0-3303 GCA_964516025.1 uncultured Eubacteriales bacterium | reverse complement strand
TGCAGGACAAAGGGATTTATGTGGCCTACAATGATCCCTACGTTCCGGTCTCAATGGAGTACCGAGATTACCCTGGATTGAAACTCAGATCGGTCAAGCTCACGGAAAAAAGACTGAAATCTTTTGATGCGGTGATTATCGCGACAGATCACTCTGTCTATGATTTTGACTGGATTGCGAAACACTCTTCTCTTGTTGTTGATACACGAAATGCAGTCAAAAAGAAAAGAAAAAATGTCATCAAGGCTTAGACCGGTAGTTTGAATTAAAACTTCCTGATATATGGAGGCTATATGAAAATAGGTATCATCGGTACTGGTTACGTTGGCATGGTGACGTCTGTTTGTCTTGCCGAAATGGGACATGAAGTCATCGGGACGGATGTTGTCCCTGAAAAAATCGAAAAGGCCTCCCAGGGAATCGCTCATATTTACGAGCCTGGTCTAGAAGAGCTCCTCAAAAAAGGTCTCGAGCATGGAAATCTCTCTTTCAGTATCGATTTAAACGGGACGATCCAAGCTTCGGATGTGCTTTTTGTGTGTGTCAACACTCCTCCCAGAGAGGATGGTAGTGCTGATATGTCCTATGTTGAGGATGTATCGAGAACCATTGCAGAGAATCTCAACGCCTATAAAGTCATTGTCGAAAAAAGTACTGTTCCTGTCAAGACCTCGATGTGGATAAAACGGATTATTTCACTCTACAAAAAAACTGACAAGGAATTCGATGTGGCCTCCAACCCGGAATTTTTAAGAGAAGGTGTTGCTGTCCATGATTTCCAAAATCCTGACCGCATCATTATCGGTGTCGAGACGGAGAAAGCCAGAGAAATACTCGTCAAATTGTACGAAAAATACTCCGATAAGATTCTTGTCACAAACATCGATACGGCTGAACTTATTAAGCATGCCTCCAATTCCTTTTTGGCCCAGAAGATTTCTTTTATCAACCTGATCGCTGACTTGTGCGAGAAAACAGATGCCGATGTTGAGCTTATCGCTCAAGGCATGGGATTGGATACACGCATAGGACCTCAATTCTTGAAAGCGGGTTTGGGATACGGAGGATCATGCTTTCCTAAAGATACCAGAGCCCTGATCCACATCGGAAAGGAACTGGGTGTGAATTTTGATTTTCTTAAAGAAGTCGAAAAAATAAACACCAACAGGATTCGTGTTTTTGTAGACAAGGTTAAGAAAGCTCTGTGGATTCTCAAGGACAAAAAAATTGCCATTCTCGGTCTCGCTTTTAAGTCGGAAACGGATGACATCCGGAATGCTCCCTCAGTTCGTGTGATCGAAGAGCTTCATAATGAGGGAGCTTTGCTGAGACTTTATGATCCCAAGGCGATGGATAATATGAAGAGTATTTTTCCTGAGAAAAAACCGGATATTCAGTATGTGTCGTCTCTTTATGATGCTGTTGATGGAGCGAATGCACTTTTACTGATCACCGAATGGGAAGAATTTGCTAAGATGGATCTAAAAAAAGTCAAATCTCTCATGGACAATCCCATCTTTATCGATGGCAGAAATGTTTTTGTTCCAGAGGATATCCGAAAAAAGGGTTTTGAGTACTACTCAATCGGACGTAAATAGGTCTAAATACTCTGAATCCCAGGTCATTTCTTTTGAATTTCCAGAATATGCTTTTTAAAATCCGTATCGATGACGATGTAAGTGTCCTGGTTTATCCTGGAAATGGAAAAGGGAACAGTTTGACCGTCCTTACTGACACGGAGAGCCGCCGATAATTTCTCCGATGATTGCTGCGTGTTTGAAATCCATGGAGAAAGAATTCTCACTTGGCCGTAGGTATCCATGTTGCTGTTAAAGGCCATTTCAATTCTATTTTCTTCAGAAAAAAACGTGTATTCATAAGCCACAAATGAGTCAGATGCTGGTAGATATACATGAACACGGCAGCTGTCCTGAGAAAGCCGGGGTTCAAGTCGAAGACTGTTTCTTGTCAATTTGATTCCCATATAACCTTCAAAAAGCGCTTGTCCCAGGCTTCCGGCACTGCCACAAAAGAGATCGCTGCCTCTTCCTGTCCCATTTTGGTCATCCCATTCGAAGAAACCTCTGTTGGCAATATTTTTGGAGATGATTTCCATCAATTTTTCAACTGCCTGATGGCTGAAACCGGAAGAAAACATGGTGTTGACGAGTCTTCCCCCGAACCAGTCCCACTGGGCGCCATTCTGATACTCGAACGGGGAATCAAGCAGCGGATGTTTGAAAACATTCTTTGGGTAGGGAGGGAGGAGAGTCCCGCTGATTGTTGACATGTCGTAGGTTTTTTGTCTGTCCAGGGCCTCTAAAATAATTTTTGTTCGTTGTTCTGCATTGGCCATACCGGCCTGGATAGCCGTGACATTTCCTCCCATAGCAAATATATCGCTTTCATCAAAATCATGCTGCAGAGAATCCAGATGTACATGAACCCTGTAAAATCCTTTGTCTTTCTGCCAGAGCCATGTATTGGCACTTGTTTTGATGGATTCCGTTGTCTTTCGCCAGAAGACAGCCCTGCTTTCCTGTTCCAATTCACCATACATTTCGGCCAATTGAGCTGCAGCCAAACAGAACATACCTTGATCATATATATCTGCTGTCCAGAAAGTGTTGGCGTCGACATCGACGGCCAATGAGTCGGCATCGATCATATCCACATCTCCCCAGTCAGCCGTATGCGCTCCAGTTATCAAGCCCAATTTTGAATCGAATCGATTCTGGAGAACAAACATCAATGCCTTGTCCAGGCGGCTGATGATGTCTTCCCCCTTAATATTTTTCTGAAGCCATTCCGGTCCGATGAGCTCGAAGACCTGATAGGCGGACTGGACAATACTGGTCTCTTGATCGGTTTCTGTGGTGTTTTTCTCGGAATCTCCTTTAGCATCTATCCAATCCTCGAAGGCCCCATTGTCTTTCTGAAAGGCAAGATGTTCTTCAATCCAGGACGTAAGATAAGGTTGGCCATAAAAAAACTTGGAAACAAAAAGGATTGTGTTTGCATCTCTTACCCAGATCTGTGGGTATTCTGTCCCTGCAGAGAATCCAAAAATATTCCCGGTCTGTCCGTTAAATTCGACTTCGCTTTGGGCGAGTGTCAAACGGATGAGCTGGTATAGCGTATTGAGTTCCTTGACATTCGAAGTGAAGGTGGTGAATGTCCCGTAATCGAGCGTCCATTCATTCTCATCTTCAATCCATTCCTGATCGAGGACTGTCAGTGCGATCTTAAGGGTTTTCGATCCGTAATCTTTAAACCAGGATAGTCCTTCTCTAAGAAGATCGA
>CAZEWV010000218.1:0-5141 GCA_964516025.1 uncultured Eubacteriales bacterium | reverse complement strand
GTGTTGAAAAATCCGTCAAAATGCTTGAAGAGGCCCGGAAACACTATGAACTTGAAAGAGATGGCATCGATATACGGATCGGCGAATTAGAGCACCTCCCGCTTAGGGATGAGGAGGCAGATATTGCTCTAATAAATCTTGTCCTGCATCATCTTTCCGAACCGAAAAAGGCCATTAAAGAGGTCTACCGGATCCTAAAACCTGAAGGTTCTTTTATCATCATCGATTTTCACCTCCACCAGAATGAAACCATGCGCAAAAGATATGGAGATCTCTGGTTGGGTTTTTCGATGGATGTATTAGAAAACTGGCTGAAAGAAAGTGGTTTTCTGCCCCAGAAAGTGGAACACTTTGACCTGAAAAATGGAATAAAAGGATTTTTACTTAAATCAAAAAAAAAAAAAAATTCAAGGAGGTTTATATGAACACACTCAAATTGGATCCATCACTTGAGTACAAAGTCAAAGACATAGAATTGTCCAAATGGGGTTTAGCAGAAATGAAATTATCTGAAAATGAGATGCCTGGGCTAATGGCCGTTAGAGAAAAATACGGACATCAGAAACCTTTAAAGGATTTAAGAATAACCGGCAGCCTCCACATGACCATTCAGACAGCTATGCTGATCGAAACCTTAGCCGAATTGGGTGCAGACATTCGCTGGTCATCCTGTAACATTTTTTCCACCCAGGATCACGCAGCAGCCGCTATTGCCAAAAATGGAACAGCGGCTGTTTTCGCCTGGAAAGGAGAAACTCTTGAAGAATACTGGTGGTGTCTGGAGCAGGCTCTTATCTGGCCGGATGGATCCGGACCCGACTTGATCGTCGATGATGGGGGGGATGCCACAATGATGGTTCACGAAGGGGCACGGGTGGAAAACGATCCTTCCCTGCTAAATAAAAACTACCCTGTCAAAGAATTTCAGATCCTGATGGACCGCTTTAAAGACAGTATGGATCGAGATTCCCAATTCTGGACAAAAGTTGCGACTAAAATCAAGGGAGTTTCTGAAGAAACCACCACAGGTGTTCACCGGCTCTATCAACTGGCAGAAGAAAACAAACTTTTGTTTCCAGCCATCAATGTCAACGATTCCGTTACTAAATCAAAATTCGACAACCTGTATGGCTGCCGGGAATCTCTCGTCGACGGCATCAAGAGGGCCACTGACATCATGCTGGCCGGAAAAAAAGTTGTTATCCTTGGATATGGCGACGTCGGAAAAGGGTGTGTCCAATCCATGAAAGGTTTTGGAGCGCAGATATTTGTCACAGAGATCGATCCCATCTGTGCGCTTCAAGCGGCTATGGAGGGATACGCCGTGGTCAAGCTTGAGGATATCGTTGAGGATGCAGACATCTTAGTGACAGCCACGGGAAATTATAATGTCATTACCGGAGCCCATATGGAACGGATGAAAGACGGTGCTATTTTGTGCAATATCGGTCATTTTGACAATGAAATCGAAATGAGCTACCTGGAGAATAATTCAAAATGTGTTAAAACCACGATTAAACCTCAGGTCGATAAATGGACTTTAGAGTCCGGACGGTCGATCATCGTGCTTGCAGAAGGCCGCCTTGTGAACTTGGGCTGCGCGACCGGACATCCAAGCTTTGTGATGAGCAACAGCTTCACCAACCAGTGTCTGGCTCAAATTGAACTCGTCACCAAAGAACATGAAAAAAAGGTTTATACACTGCCCAAAATACTGGATGAAGAAGTCGCCCGTCTGCATCTGGGAAAACTCGATGCCAGGCTGACAACCTTGACACAAGAACAGGCTGAGTATCTTGGGTATTCTATTGAAGGGCCCTACAAACCGGACCATTATAGATATTAATAAGCGAAATTCAATATGCTAAAAAATAGATATCTGAAAAATATAATCCTTTTTGGCTTGATGGCGTTTGGATTTGTCTATGGAAGCAATGAACAAAAACCCGTCTTTTCCTTTGGTATAATCGCGGACGTTCAGTACTGTGAGTGTGTTCCCCAGGGAACAAGATTTTACTCTAACTCGCTCAATAAATTGGCGGAAAGTATCAGAAACTTAAATGCAAGAGACCTGAGTTTTGTTATTCAACTCGGTGATCTCATCGATAGGTACATGGACAGCTATGAGTCTGTTCTTTCTATCTTCAACCGGATCAAGAAGCCGAAATACCATGTTTTAGGAAACCATGACTATGACGTGGAAGAGGACAAGAAACAAAATGTCCCTGAAAAAATAGGCATGGTTTCCAAGTATTATGAATTTGGCTCAAATGGATGGCGAATGATCGTCCTCGATGGCAATGATCTGAGTTTTTATACGCCAAAAGAATCGAGTGAACGGATTGAAGAAACAAATAAGCTTTTTCAAAGAATAAAGGATAGAGGGGCAGTTAATGCTTTTGATTGGAACGGAGGTTTAAGTTCTCAACAGATTTTTTGGTTGGAAGACATTTTAAAGCAAGCTTCACGCTCAGGAGAAAAAGTCCTCGTATTTTGTCATTTTCCTGTCTATCCTTCAAGAGAAGAAAATCTGTGGAATGATATCGAACTCATAAAACTCTTGGAATCCTTTCCGTGTGTCATTGCCCTATTTAGTGGGCATTATCATCCCGGAAACTATGCAAAAAAGAGAGGTATTCACTACCTCACACTTCAAGGCATGGTTGAAACAAAAGAAAACAATGCCTATTCCATCGTAGAAGTTTACTCCGATCATTTGAAAATCTTGGGTTTTGGTAGAGAACCCAGCCGAATCCTGACTTTCAGAAAAGATTCTAAATTCGCAAGAGATAAGATATCTTCAAGGTGATGGAGTATCCTTTTTCTCTCCCAAATTCCTCTTTTCTTGCACTTTTTTTATAACTGAGCTGAATGATGTTTCCAGCGCCAAAATAATATCCTACGAGAAAATCCAGATTATACTGGTCCTCTCTGGTTTCCCCAAGAAGACGCGTGCTGATAAAGAGACTTCTGGACAACTGAAAGTGCAGAGAGGTGCTATAAGTTATGCCATCAAAGACCGTCTCCTTTGTCCGGTCTATGGTCTGCTTTATCCAGTTGCCGCTGACCGACCACTCGAAAGAACTGAGAGGCCGCAAAGACATTTCGAATTCCGCGCGCACCTCTGAACCGGGTTCAACATCAGAAAAATCTTCATTATAGATCCCTCTTTTTTCCAATCCGAGTTCGATACTGGCCTCCTTGAGAAATCCGCCGCGCATCCAACGGAAATCGATGAAATCCCCGCCAAACGTCTGAAAATAATCTTTTGTCCAAACCAGATTGTTTTTGTCGTCAAATATCTGATATTTGGCTTTTCCCAGAGAAAATCCCCCACGGATCACGAATTGAGCCAAAAACTCTGTCCAGTACATGAGATATCCGGAATAGCCTGTTGTATTCCCATGTGTGTCTTGGTTGAGAGTCCCGGTAAAATCCAAACTGAAGCGTTTGACAGCCCCCTGATTAAACCTCCATGCATATCCCATGCTCAATTCGGTCGATTGAGAGTCAATTTTATTCAAGAATCCCGTCCGGAGTTCGACATCACTCTCAATCCTCTGAAAATCCAGGATTAGTTGAAGGCCCGCATCGGCATCTCTTTCAAACTGAAAAAGATGAATGCCGTTGTTCCTGTTATTTCCCCCATTATTAAAGGACAAGGCACTCATACCGCGGATGTAGTAGATGTCTTTGAAATTAAAACTGTAATCGACGGCTAAATTCCTGTTGTTTCCATCAGAATTATCCATGCCAGCATAATAAAAACCAATCTGCGAATTCTTTAAAATGTCCCTCTGGACACGGACAACGCTGTAGAAAGAATCCACGTCCTCTTCGTCATTTAGAGCTCCCAAAATACCAAAGGAATACAGGCCGGCTTTCCCGGAGATCTTCGCTGCAAATTTAGGATTGCTGATCCGCCTGGAATAGAACAGGTTAAAATCCGGTCTCCAGGAGTACTCACGCTGCGTGGCCAACCGGAAATACTGACTGCCTTCAGAAAAAAAAGGACGATTTTCTCTGAAATAGATTTCATAGGGAGAGAGCTGGTAGATGAATGGATCGGACTCCACTTCACTGAAATCAGGACTAGCCGTCAAATCGAGAATAAGATTCGGTAAAATCCCGTATTTAAAGTCCAGGCCCACTGCAAATTTGTCATCCTTTTCTTCATCCCACCGCGAAGACCGGAAGCCTGCATAGGGAAAAAACTCGAGATTATAACCTGGTCGGATTCCGGAAAGCCCTCTCAGCTCACCCATTTGATGAAGAAAAGGTACATCTCTTCCGACATCTGTCCAAAAATCCTGTTCGTTCAGGCGGTGAATGTACCGTTCGAAGTTGATGCCCCAAATCTGTTCTTCCTTGGGAGAAAATCGCAGAGATTTAAACGGGATGGCCATCTCAGCCGCCCATCCGTCGTTTCGCAAAATGGCTTCAGATTTCCATATCGTTTCAATTGAATTTTTTTGGACACCTTTAGGATTCAATGTAAAGCTGATGCTGGTTCTCTTATCATTGTATGCGTCAATGAGAACTGTGATCGAATCGTTATTCTCATAATCATTCCGGGGAGTCAGCTCGGCCCATATTTTATTCGGTTGGCTGTCTTTCATTAAAAAAGCAAAATAAATGTATTTTTGATCGTACACAACCCAGACCTGGGTCTCTTCTGAAGCTCGTTCTCCATTCTTTGGATCGTGCTGGAAGAATCCAGACAAAGGTTGGATGTTTCGCCAACATTCGTCTTTCAGAAACCCATCGATTTTTGGGGGAGTTTCGGTCCGAGTTATCCGGATGATTTTTCCATCATCCTGGGCGAACACACACAGAAAACATACAAAAAAAACAAGAACAAATAGAGATGTAAAACGAAATTGATTTTTGCGAACCATCACATTTCCTAATACATTCCGAGTGTTCGAATTCTATTCAAATCTCTCAGGTTTCTCAGGATGCCCACACCTTCTCAAAGACTCTCATGTAATTCCCTCCAAGGATGTTCCCGATTTCCGTGTCGCGATATCCGCGCTGTTTCAGTTTGTCCACAAAATTCAGCACTTCCGCATAGTTACTGAAGCCCTCGACCATACGCCGGGGTGAACGTATGTTTGATGTCACATGTTCGTTATAGACAC
>CAZEWV010000217.1:0-5154 GCA_964516025.1 uncultured Eubacteriales bacterium | reverse complement strand
TATCTCGGTAGGTTTTGTAGTAGTCCATGGTTTTTCCGGTCATCTCTAGGTTGGCAAACGTAGACATCGTGCTCTGAGGAGATGTGAAGGAATTGGAAAAACTCTCGAGATAATAGTTGATCGCAACATCCATTTCGGAATCGGAAACTGGTTCTGTACGAATACGGTTGAATTCATCGAGGATCAAGGAAATAGCATAACCGACCGTAGATGATTTTGTTGTCACATATCCGGAAAAAGTTCCTGGAAAACCCCAGGTGTAGCGGAAACGACTGCCCTGGCTGTAGGATAAGCCTTCGTCCGATCGGACCTTCATCACGATACGGGATGTGAAACTTCCTCCTCCTAAAATGAAGTTCATGACCTGAACGGCGAAGTAGTCGGGATCTGTGTCTTCCAAACCCAGATGGCCGAGATTGATATATCCTTGAGAGATACTCTTCTGGATAAAATAAACGCCAGGCTCAGGCTCCGGGAATGTTGTAGAGATAGATGGAAGTTGGAGATCTTTGTTCTCCCAGCCGGCAATGGCCTTGTCGATTTTGTCTTTTAAGTCAGTTTTATCAAAATCTCCTGCGGCCGCCAGAATGATATTTTCAGGAAAGAAAAATTGGGTGTGCACGGCTTTTAAATCGGCACTTGAAATACTCTCATACGTGGTTTGAGTTGGGTCCCAAGTTAATGGGTGGTCTCCATAGAGCAATCTTTCGTATTCGCGGCTCAACACGCTGTTTGGCTGGTCATTGGCCTGCCTGAGGCGTTGGATACTGCTGACTTTGGCAAGGTTTACTGGGCCACGTCTAAATTCCGGATTCATGAGGACATCAAAAAAAAGTTCGAGACCTTCATCCAAGTCCTCACTGAGAACATTAAGAGATAGCGTCGAGGTGCGCTCTCCGGCACGAAAACTCAGTCCGCCACCGATAAAATTGATCCTGTCTTCGATATCTCTCCCTTCTCGAGTTTTAGTTCCCCCCTTGATCATAGTCTGGCTCATGATTGAGGCGAGGCCCTTCTTGTTCTTAGGAACATACTGGCTTCCAAAGTTGATTATGGCTGAAATATTGAACAACGGCAGTCTGGTGTCTTCCTGGAAATAACCTCGAAGCCCATTGGCAAACTCTGTACGAAAATCTGCAGGATCAGGGGGATCATATTGAAGGGGCGGATACTTTAAATCAGCAGGTTTATTTACTTGGTTGCAACCCTGTGAAATAAACAGCAACCCGACTAGGAATAGAATGGGTATTGTTTTTCTCATGGTCATCTCCTTCTCTTTTGGCGCGTGCCCATTGTTCGCTTATAGATAGCCGTGAGGCTGTTGTTCTTGACAAAATATTTAGCGGCCACTCTTTTTATGTCTTCGTTGGTGACATTCTTAAGAGTCTCCTGGTCCTCGATAACTGATCGTCAGCCCCGATTGAGCTCAGTACGGCCTAATGTTCTCGTAAGACCGCTCGAACTGGAAAGACTCCGGATGAACTGGGCTCTGGATCGGTTTTTGACCTGTTGAATCTCTTCTGAGGTCACTCCTTCGGTCTTAATCTGCTCTATGACAGCCCAGATTTCTTTTTCCAGGTCCTCAGGACTGATGTTTTTATCCAAGCGCGGAGAGGCTCTGAATTGGAAGGATCCTGCATACCACCTGGCCCGACCGCTGGCCGATACACTCACAGCCATCTGTTTTTTCTCGACGAGCAGTTTGTACAGACGGCCTGAGCCGCCACCCCCGCCGCCACGAAAACGGCCGCCACCCCCGCCTCCCGAACCAAGAACGCTGCCAAGGACAGAGAGAGGAATCACATCCGGATGGCCGTCTGGTGGAGTATGGAACATCATCTGCAGGCTTGTCTGGGCATTCCCTTCGCCATACAGCCGTTTTTCAGAATACTGTGGTGGTTCATAGGTTCTGATGGGTTCCACATCCGGTCCTCTAGGAATGGGGCTGAAATATTTATCCGCTAAATCTATGATGTTCTGGAAATCGAGATCGCCCACATATACGGCTACCGCGTTGTTGGGGATATAATAGCGGTTATTGAATTCTTCAAGGTCAGCCTTGTTGACTTTTTTCAGATCGTCCATCCAGCCCAAAACCTGCCAGTGATAGGGAGTGGCCGCATAGAAAGCCGCATTGACCTGTTCACTGAAGAAAAAACCGGGTCTGTTCTCGCTCAAGCGGCGTTCTTCCATGATCACATCTTTTTCGGAATAGAATTCCCGGAAATAGGCATTTTGCATCCGGTCTGACTCGAGAAGCATCTGGAGTTCAACCTTGTTGGAGGGGAGTGTGACATAATATCCTGTGGTTTCATTGCTGGTCGAGGCATTGAGTCCTGTACCACCATTTTTCATGTACAAGGTCCACAAATCATCTTTAACGATGTACTGCTTTTCCTCCTGAATGAGGGTTTCGTATTCTTTCTGCCATTCAGTGATCTTTTCTTTGTCGCCTCCATCGGATTTCCAGAATTTCTCACGATAAATTTTGTCTATAAGTTCGTCGATCCTTAAATTGAGCGCGTGGTCTTTTTCATAATCCGTGACACCGGAAACTTTGGTGCCCTTAAACATCATGTGCTCATGCATGTGTGCAAGCCCTGTGATACCAGGTTTCTCATTGATCGAGCCGACCTTGTAGTAGATATGGCAGACAACACGCGGAACTCCGGGATTTTGGATCATCAGGATTTTTAATCCGTTGGAGAGGATGTGTTCTTTGACATCGAGCTTAATTTCCGCCGAGACGGCCAATGAACTGAACACAAGCAGTGTGAAAAAAAGAACTAAAGTGCGTTTCATGTTTTTCCCTCCTGTTTAATGATATTAATAAATATGAATTGAATTTATTTTTTCACTTATATGCCGCAATTTATACAATTGATGCAAAATTATCAACTTCTATTTTGATAATTTGACTTAAATCAAGGATTTGAATCTTATTTGTTGTAAAATATAACAAGAACAATAAATAAGGGAGGTGAAATATGAGTGAATTGCTAGACAATGTCAAAAAAAGAAAAGAATTACTCAAACATATGATTCTTCAGCTGCACGAAGGGGAGGCTCCAGATGCAGTCAAAAAACAGCTGAAGCGATTGCTCGGAAAAATTCCTTATAATGATGTTGTAGAGGTCGAACAGGAATTGATTTCAGAGGGATTACCTCAGGAAGAAGTGCTTAAACTGTGCGATCTCCATTCAGAAGTTCTCGATGGAGTTCTTGATCATTCAGAGGCAAAAACGGCCCCTCCAGGGCATCCTGTGCACACGTTTAAGCAGGAAAACCGAGCATTAGGACACGAGATCAAATCCTTAGATCAATTATACATAGATGTCAAAAAAGCAGAAAGCGATGACGATTTAAAAACTCTTTTTGTTGAGATACATCAGCGCTTTAATGCCATTATGGACGTGGAAAAGCATTACCTGCGCAAAGAGTACCTCCTCTTTCCATTTTTAGAAAAACATGGTGTCACGGGCCCTCCCACTGTTATGTGGGGAAAACATGATGAAACCCGTGAACTCCTAAAAAGTGCTCAGGAAGCCCTGGCAGCAACCGAGGAAATTAACGTTGAGGAAGCAAAAACTTTGCTTGAACTCGTCCTCGAACCTGCCTCTAAGGCTGTTGCGGATATGATTGGGAAGGAGGAAGAAATTCTTTTTCCTATGAGTATGGATACCTTGGATGAAACAGAATGGTACGAGATTGAAAAACAGAGTCTCGAGTACGGTTTCTGTCTTTATGATCCCAAGGATGTCTGGAGCCCGGAAGGGATTAAACCGGATGACAGTATTCCTGAAGAAATGGACAAAATTCAGCTACCCAGCGGGAGCTTCACTGTCCCGGAACTCACGGCATTATTGAACACCATTCCTTTTGATCTCACATTTGTGGACAAAGAGGATAAAGTGAAGTTTTTTACCCAGGGGAAAGAGAGAATATTTGCCAGAAGCAGAGCTATTCTTGGCCGTAAAGTACAACAGTGTCATCCTCCTTCAAGTGTCCATGTTGTGGAAAAGATTCTGGATGATTTTAAAGCCGGTCGCGAAGATCATTCGGCATTCTGGATTAATATAAAAGATCAATTCATTCATATCGAATATTTTGCTTTGCGCGAAAAAAACGGTCAGTACCTGGGGACAATTGAAGTCAGTCAGAATTTAACAGAAAAAAGAAAACTCCAAGGGGAGCAAAGACTTCTTTATTACGCAAAAAAGGACATCTAAATTGAATAATATGAATTCAGACTTCCAGATAACACCGGATACAAAGATTGGCGTACTTCTAGATAAATTTCCCCAATTGGAAGAGGTACTGATAAAAATGGCTCCTGAATTTAAGAAACTGCGCAATCCCATTCTCAGAAAGACGGTGGCTAAAGTTGCTTCGCTCCGTCAAGTGGCTGCTCTGGGAAAAGTTCCACTTCCGGAGATGATCAACACGTTGAGAAAAAAAGCCGGAATCCAAGATAAGTTTGCGGACATCGATTCTGACATGACTCTTGCCAAAGATAGACCTTCCTGGTTTTCAGATTCTAAGATTGTTTCGAGGTTGGATATTCGATCTATGCTCAAGTCCGGAGAACAGCCCATTCAGCACGTTTTGAGAGAATGCCAAAAACTCAAACCGGATGAAATCTTTGAAGTCATTTCACCTTTTCTTCCTGCTCCTCTAATTGAACAGGCAAATAAACAAGGATATTCTGTCTGGTCAAAAGAAGAAAGTAAAGACGTTTATAAGACTTATTTCACGCCAAAAATATAACGCTGAACTTTCGAAATTCTTAATCCTTTCACTCGAACCCTTGAATCCCTGATCCCTCGATCCCTTTACTTTTATTGTGTCCCCGATCTTTGATAGACAATCTTCCCGCCGACAATAGTGTAATCGACTTTTGTGGACATGATCTGGTCATGAGGGATCGTTAATAGGTCACTGTCGAAGATGACCACATCACCCAGATAGTCCTTTTTGATGAGTCCTTTGCGGTCCTCCATAAATTCAGAATAGGCAGAGCCGACAGTGTAGAGTTCGATGGCTTCTTCCATGGTTAATTTTTGATCGGGAAACCACCCATCGCCGGGTTCTCCGGCTCTGTCTTTCCTGGTTACAGCAGCATATAAACCCTCCAATGGATCGAGAGGCTCAACC
>CAZEWV010000216.1:0-5202 GCA_964516025.1 uncultured Eubacteriales bacterium | reverse complement strand
ATTCTATGAAATTATCAAAGTTTTCTCTGTTCGTTGTTTTTATAGGAGTTTGCTGCGGACAAATAATCGCACAGCAGCAGCGAGAAACAACTATCCGTAATGCAACGAAGGAAAACATCCCATACGCTATTCGACTCTACCGCTCGGAACAGGAACGTGAGAAGAAAATTCTCAAGGTGGGAGAGATTCACCGTTATCCCGGTCATTTGGCGCTCTATGTCACCTTCCCATATGGAGAAAAACGCATCACTTACCGGATTACTCCCGGCCTGCCTCACGTCTTCCGCCTCGATGAAAAGAATCAATTGGAACTTTTTCTCGGTTCTCATGGACGGGCGGATGCTGTGGATTTGGCGCCTTATGTAGTGACTCCCTATGTTGTGATTGAAAAGATGCTGGAAATGGCAGGCATGAATGAAAATGATGTGATCTATGATATCGGCTGTGGGGATGGGCGTATTGTCATTACGGCAGCGGAGATATATGGAGCCAAGGGTGTAGGCATAGATATTGTCCCTAAAAGAATTCAAGAATCCAGGGAAAATGCCAAATCATCGGGTGTGGAACACCTTGTCGAATTCAGACATGAAGACGCCACAAAGTCGGATTTATCGGAAGCGACGGTTGTGACCATTTATCTCATTCCCGATTCCAATGCACTGCTCCGGCCACAGTTCGAGAAACAGCTTAAACCCGGCACACTAGTCATTTCTCATGGTTATCCAATCATTGGATGGGAAGACAAGCTTGTGGAGTTTGCGAAGGTCGAGACCGATTTTGAATCGGCCCACCTCATCTTTGCCTATAAAAGATAACCACAGAGGGATCCCGCCTTTATCGTTGAATAAAATCCAATACCTCGATTTCGTAGACAAGTGTGACGTCGGGGGGAATCACGAATCGTCTTTGTCCCTGAACTTCTCTTGCGTAAAAACCTCTTGCACCAAAAGCAAGATCTGGTGTGAGAATAAGGATTCGCTTTTCTCCCTTTTTCATATCGGCAAGGGCCTCATCGACTCCGGCATTGACACGACTTTCTCCCAGCTTAAACTCAAAGGGAGCCGCTTCAGGCAATGGTGTAAGGTTACCTTCCACACTGGAGGTGAAGGCTAAATTCCCGTCCAAGGAATTTCCTGAATAGATAACCTTGAGTGCAGCTCCTGACTCCGGTTTTTGTCCTTGTCCTTCCTGAACTACGACATACTTCAGGCCGCTTTCTGTCGTATTAGCCTCAGGCCAATTTGTCTGGATGAGGTCCGCCTCTCTTTTTAGCTTAGCGTTTTTTTCCTCTATCAATTTCTGATTAGCTTCAGTCACCAATTTTTGAAAAGCTTCGGTGTCAGATTTGAATTGTTTTGCTTTTTTTCCGATGCGGACAATCACAACACTGTCGATGACATCTTCCTGTACAGTTGAATGGACCACCTCGATGCCCTCGATCACATGCCCAAACACTGTGTAGCTATTATCTAAATAGGAACGATCACTTAATGTGATATAGAACTGGCTGCTGTTGGTATGCGGACCGGCATTGGCCATACCCAGCATGCCTGCCCCACTGTGCCTTAAGTCAGGATGAATTTCATTCGGAAACTCATACCCAGGGCCTCTACTTTGGCCATCTTTGGGTGCCCCGGCCTGAATGACGTGATTGGGGACAACCCTATGAAATACGGTGCCATCAAAATAGGGAGTGCCTGCAGGTAGAGCCGAATTGTCTATAGTTCCCTCAGCCAATCCAACAAAATTTGCCACTGTCATCGGAGTTTTTTCAAACTCTAATTGGAGTACAATTTGGCCTTTTTCCATATTTAGTTCAGCATAGAGGCCGTCCGGATATTTTGAAGGGGAACAGGATGAAAAAAGAAATGAATATACAACCAGAATGATAAAAACGCCAAATCGCATTTTTTTTCTTTTCATAAAAATCTCCTTAGACAGCGAAGAATTAGGGCCAGGCTTTCAAATACATGAAAAACTTTCTCGATATTATTTTTATTCTGTTGAAAGTTATTCATGATTTAAAAGCCTGGCCCTAATTCTTCCTATAAAAGATTTACGAGAGTATATATCCAATTGATAAAGAACAATACTCCTAAAACGATAATTCCTTTGTTAAGAAATCTTCCGATGTGTTGAAGCCGGTCCCGGAGTCCAGTAATAAAGACCACACCCAGACTCAAAAGAAACTGGGACAAAATATAGATCACCGTAAGCAATCCCAGTCTGTGAAACAAAAAACTTCCGGAAAAATCTCCACGAACTGCTGAGATTATGGAGTGTGTCATTCCACATCCGGAGCAGGGGAGACCGGTAAGATTTTTAAAGATACATATCTCGGGCAGTGCGAACCGTCCGACAGCGATAGAATGGCCGCCGGATGCAGGAGGTGCAAGAACGAATGCCCCCAAAAGAATACAAGAACAAGCCACAAGAATAACGAGCGAGGGCGCAAGTTCGGGCTTAATCCAGGAGAACATCTCTTTGTTTATTTAAAAGCGGATTTGACGTCTGGTCTCATAAGAACAACAAGCGACCAGATTCCAACAGGCAGGCCTATAATGCAGCAGGGAGTGATGCAGGGAATCATCGCCAGAACAGAGGCCACTACCGCTAAATTCCACTGTTTGAGATCTTTCATTTTTAAAGCAGCATAGATAATAAATACCGCGACAAGCACGCCCAAGAAAGAACTCCCCATTCCGATGGCCCCTCCATAAAAATCCTCATACCAGCCAAAATCTCGCCCTCCCCATAAAGAGCCCAAACTTATGCCGATTCCCAGGAGAATAAGAAAAAAAAGGGAAAACATACCTCCCACGGCTCCGGTGATAATCAAACCTATGGATGGTCCGCTGACCTGACCACTGGGATCGATGACATATCGAGTTGTTTTTATTTCTTCTGTCAAGATGTCCTCCTTTAATGTGTTATTCCAATATACGGAATTAAAGTACTTTAAGTTTGATTTTTTTACAAACCTTTTTAGTAAAAAAGGAGTCTAGAGTAATAAAATTGAGAAAAATAAAATTACATGGATTATTCACAAAACGAGGTGGCTACAGATTTTATGAATAATTCAGTATTATAGAGTTGGAGGGATTGAATAATGTTTAAAAATTTTATTAAAGTCGCACTCAGAAACCTTAAAAAATCAAAAACTCTATCTGCAATAAACATTCTGGGACTTGCGGTTGGAATCGGCTGCTCACTCCTTATCGCTCTCCTGGTGATCGATGAACTGGGTTACGAAAAATTCCATAAGAATGCAGATCGGATCTACAGGATTGTCATGGAGGATTACATCGGTTCACCCGCGGCAATGTCCCCTGCATTAAAGAGAAGTCTTCCTGAAGTCGAAGAGACGGCCTTGATCGACAATGCCTCCCGCCGGTCCAAACAACTTTTTTCGACCAAAGACAAGCGATTCTACGAGGAACGCTTCATCCTGGCGGAACCATCCATATTCAGGTTGTTTTCACTCTCTTTTATCAGAGGGAATCCTGAGGCGGCTCTCCAAGATCCCCATTCTATTGTTCTGACGAAAACAACGGCCAAGAAATATTTTGGAACCCAGGATCCGATAGGAAAGATTTTAACTCTAGAAAATAAAGAGGATTTCACAGTAACGGGCATACTGGAAGACATTCCTGAAAACACGCATCTCAAATTTGACCTGATAGCTCCCTTTTCTCTGAATGAACAGGAAGGCCGGTACGGTAAAGATTTGTACCAGAATTGGGGAGCCGCCAATTTCGTGACATATATTCTTCTTTCCAAGGGTGTGACCCTAGATCGAGGCGAGCTGGAAGGAAAGATCAATGCTGCCAAAAATGATTCCGGCGGGCTAAGGTACAACCGTATTTATTATGTACAATCATTAAAAGAGATCCACCTCTCATCAAACCTCCGTGCGGAATTCGAAGCCAACAGCAGCACCCGAAGCGTTGTCTTCTACGGAGTCATCGGATTTATCATCCTCCTTATTGCCTGCATGAATTCCATGAATCTCTCGACAGCTCGATCGATCAAAAGAGCCAAAGAAGTGGGGATAAGGAAAGTTGTGGGAGCCACTCGTTCTCAACTCATACTGCAGTTTTTTGGAGAATCATTAATTTTGTCATTGATCTCACTTTTTGTTGCGATAGGATTGGTTGTTCTTTTCCTTCCCACATTCAATACCGCCACGGGGAAATATCTCTCCCTATTCAATTCCCCGATTTCTCTTTTGTTTATTATCGTACTGATTACAGCTATCACCGGCATCGGTTCAGGCCTTTATCCGGCGATCTTCCTCTCTAATTTTCAGCCAGTTAAGGCTTTCCGTTCCAAACTTATGCCTAAATCAGAAGGGACAAGATTGAGACAGGTCCTTGTGCTCGTCCAGTTTTCCCTTTCGATTATTTTCATTTTCTGCACTTTTGTAGTCTGGAACCAGTTGAAATATGTAAGAAAAATGAATTTAGGGATAAACAAAGAGCATGTGATCAATCTGCCGCTTCATAAAGATATTCAACCCAAGTATGAGCTAATAAAAAACGATATTCGACAAAATCCGGGTGTCATCAGTACAACCGCGTCAAATTTCCCTACCTTGGCCCCTTACAACCATGGATTCTACTGGGATGGAAAAACCGAGGATGACGATAAGTCGATGTTCTGGTTTGCCGTAGACTTTGATTTTTTAGAGACAATGGAGATAGAGCTTGTAGCGGGCAGAAATTTTTCCCGGGAATTTGCGACAGATACCATGGGGGCCTATATTTTTACCGAATCCGTAGTCAAAGAATTCGGCGAAGATTTTATCTGGGATAGAAAGTTCAGTTTATTTGGGGAAGACAACAAAGCGTCTGTCATCGGTGTGGTTAAGGATTTCCATTTTATGTCTCTCCATGAGCAGGTGCAGCCTGTTGTCCTCTGTATTTATCCAGGATTTCTCAATCATATATCGGTGAGGACGCGTTCGGAAAACATCCCGGGAGTTCTCAGTCATTTGGAAAACGTCTGGAGAACCTACATGCCGGAAAGGCCTTTTGAGTATTTTTTCCTCGATGCCCGATTCGATATGATGTACAAGGCAGAAGAGCAGCTTGGTAAAATTTTCTCGTATTTTGCCGGATTGGCCATCTTCATTTCTTGTCTCGGACTCTTTGCCCTGGCCTCTTTTATGGCAGAGCAGCGAACGAAGGAAATCGGCATCCG
>CAZEWV010000215.1:0-5203 GCA_964516025.1 uncultured Eubacteriales bacterium | reverse complement strand
AGCAACGGATTCCTAATCCGTGTGTCGCCAGTTCGAATCTGGCCAGGGGTGCCACTTTTTCCCATCCCATAGCTCCCATTCGAGTTGGTATTTCATTTTCCTTTAAGAATAGGAGTATCCGAATTTTACTAAACCAGAGCCGTCAAATGAGGGAGCTATCGTACAGGAATGAGAATTTTCCTGTCTTCCATTCGTCTATATTAATAGGTAATTCCTCACCTTTGCTGGCCGTGGTGAAAAGCCCTTCCCCAGGGTTGAGAAGCCAAGGCTCACAAGAATTCTCCGCGGCCAGCATTTATTTCACTTGTTAAAACTTACCCAATTTGGCATAATGGGGCTTACTTGAAAATTGAAATTTCAAGGGAAACTGAGATGAAAAGACTGAAACGAAAACAGCTCAAGTCGGATGAGTTTGTCACAACATTTGGAAAAGTCATAAATTTTATGAAAAAGTGGCAGAGGGAATTTAAGATTGGAGGAGTTGCCCTTCTTCTTGCCGTTTTAGTATTCTTGTGTGTGCAGTTTGTTCAATCAAAAACACTTAAGAAGCAGAATATTTTACTTACCAATATTTTTCGACTCAGTTCCGAAATAAATGAAAATCCGGAGAAAATCATAGAGCTCGAAAATCTATCAGGAAAAGGGAGATATTCCCGCATGGGTTATCTTAAGTTGGGGACGTATTGGTTTGAAGAGGGTGATTTTGCTAAAGCCCTCGATCAATTGGGAAAAATCCCTTCAAACAAAAAAGACCTCATTTATTACCAGGCTCAAGAGCTTATGGCTCAAATTTTTGTGGAACAAAAGAATTATGACCGAGCAATCGAAATATACGAAAATATCGAGAAGGAAGAACCTGAAGGCTATACTCTTGATGTCGTGCTTTTCCACAAGGCAGAGGCTCTCGAAGACAAAGGCGATATGGGGCTTGCGTTGTCTGTTTACAAGAAAATTCAGGAGGATTTCCCTCAAACTTACTTTGGGATGGACGCTTCTTCGAAAGTGAAGGAACTAGAAGAAAAAAAATAATTTTCTTTGTTGAATATTTAAGAAAAAAAGTTATAATATGTCGTGAATTTATTTTGGAGGTCATAAATGGCATTAGTAATAACTGATGAGTGTATTAACTGCGGTGCTTGTGAACCCGAATGCCCTAATGATGCAATAACGGCTGGAGATGAAATCTATGTGATTGCTGTTGACAAGTGTACAGAATGTGTGGGGCATTTTGATGAATCTCAATGTGCGGAAGTCTGCCCTGTCGACTGTTGTGTTCCTGATCCTGATCATCAAGAATCAAAAGAAGACTTGATGGAAAAATACAAAAAGCTAACAGGTAACTGATCTCTGGCTAAATTATTCAAAAAATAGGAGTGATTTTAATCACTCCTATTTTTTTATCCTAAACCATGGAAGACGAAACTCCAAAAATTGCCTATCCAGTACAAAAAAGACCATCTTTTTTTGCAAAGAACCGTTTATGGCTCAATGTGCTGCTCTTTATCATCACGGTGTTTACAACTTTTTTTGTAGGATTTTCTTGGAGCATAAATTATAAATATGCGGAAGTTTTGGGGGATGTGAATGAGTTTCCCATTAGTATTGATCTGTTTCTAGATCCGCAGATCATATTTTTGAGCATTCTTTATTCGGTTGTTCTGCTCGGAATTCTTCTCGGTCATGAATTGGGTCATTTCCTTACATGCCGCTATTATAATATTGATGCCACGCTGCCATTTTTCATCCCTTGGCCCCCCCCCTCACTGATTGGTACTATGGGGGCATTTATTAAAATCAGATCTCCGATCACTAGGAAACGGCAGCTGTTTGATATTGGGGTGGCCGGACCTCTGACGGGATTTATCCTTGCCGTGCCGACACTTCTTGTGGGCCTATCTCTTTCAAAAGTCGTTGCTTCACTTCCAAGAGAAGGAAGTTTGCTTCTGGGAGAACCGTTGCTTCTTAAGATTTTTAGTTCGTTGCTGTTCAAAGGAGTTCCTCCGAATTCGGATATGATACTTCATCCGATTGCTTTTGCCGGATGGGTGGGGATTCTTGTGACGGCTCTTAATCTGTTTCCGATAGGACAACTCGATGGCGGTCATGTTTTTTATGCTTTGATGGGAAAAAATTCCCGCAAGTATTCACGGTATATTTTGGCTGCATTTATTTTAATGGGAATATTCTTCTGGGTTGGATGGCTAGCTTGGGCTTTACTCATCTCTTTTATGGGACTAAAACACCCAAGGATTCTGGACGAAGATACCCCTCTTTCTCCGCGGAGAAAAGTTATTGGAATTGCAGTGTTATTGATATTTATTCTGTCTTTTATTCCCGATCCCATTAAAGGATTTAGCCTTCTCGATCTTTTTAATTCTTCAACATTTTGATGACCCAAAATAGGGTAAAAAAGAGAGAAAAGATTTGCACAGTTTTTGTGGAAAACTTGTGGAAAGAGGGGCCTAATATCACGCCAAAAATCAGTAATATCTAGACAATATGACAGATTGCACAAATTTTGGGCACCGTAGTTAAGTTGTTGATAATAAACGAGATAAAAAAACTATTGAAAACAAATAAGTTACGAAGATCGGAAATAAAAACGTCTTGTTTTTCCCCCCCCGGCTTCACTATAATAGAAAAGATATAGACAGGTTCGTTAAAAAAACGAGAATATTGAGGAAAAGTGGTTCAAAAGAAAAACAGGTGAATGGATATTTAATTTTGAGATAAAATGAGCAAGCTGTTCAAAGAAGTAGAAAAGGGGTTTAGCCTCCTTAAGCAGGAGTTTAAATCGAAAAAAATATCTGAGCGGGAATACAAAGATCGTTTAAAAAAACTGCGTTTAAAAGATGAAAAAGGTAGAAGTTGGACGATAGGAGCTCAGAGTGGCCAATGGTATTATTTCGATGGTAAAAACTGGATCGAATCTATACCACCCTCAGTCCAAAAGGGAAAAGCGATTTGTATTTATTGTGGATATGAAAACGACCTTGAAAATGAATCCTGTACCAAATGTGGAGGACGCTTTGATGAAGAAGAGATCATCTGTCCGAAATGCAAATCACGCCTTGAAGATGAATCCCAGGAATCTCCTTATTGTACTCAAAAAGAAAAACTTTCTTTAAGGATGAAAGAGGAAGTGCTGGATCCCTATGAGCAAGAAAATGGAAAGCTTTATATCTTTCGTTCGATTAATCTCTTGTCATTTCTCTTCTTTTGGGGAGCTACAGGTCTGGTTTTTGGCATTATTATGGGAGCACTTATCGGTGTCGCAAAACGGTATGTGGAAACGATTCAATTTTTTCCAGAATTTTTAAAGGCTCTCCATGGCAAATTGCTGGGCGGCGTTGTCTTTGGATTCTTAGGGGGTGTTTTAGGATTTGTCCTGGTAGCCGTTGCTGGATTCGTCCTAGCTGCATTTATCAATGTTCTTTTGTCTTTTGTGGGAGGAATAAAAATTCGGGTAAATAGGGGGTCAATCAGCGATGACTGAATTCACAGCCGCAGTAATTCTGTCTATACAGCCCATGAAGTTTGCTCAACTCCACACTCTTTCTGAAACCGTCTTTTTTCTTAAAATTTGCTACAAGAAATTTAATTCCGTAACGAAAAGAAAACATCAAACCGATTTTATTCATAACATCTGACTTCTTCCAGGGGCTCAGGCTCATTACGGTCGTAAAGGTATCAAAATTCAACTCTTTGGTTTTCTGCGCTGTTTTTTCCAATCTCATGGCATAACAGATATCACATCGTTTCCCTTTTTCGGGCTCAGATCTAAATTTTTTAGTGATATCAAACCATCTCTTTATTTCATATTTTTCTTCATAGAGAGTCATCGTAAGCGATTTTGCGACTCTCCGGGCTTCTTCGAGCCTTAAGTCGTATTCTTTCCGGGGATGAATGTTGGGATTGTAAAAATATCCGCTCACATCAAAGTCATTTTTCAGAATATCCAAAACATAAAGAGCATCGGGAGCACAGCAGATATGTACAAGTATCTTTGGCTTCATTTTAATTCATAAAAACTGCTGACTTAAATGAGAGTTATTCTAGATTTTTGAGCTGTTGTTCGATATCCGTGATTCTTTTCCTATTTCTATCGATCTGTGAATAATTGAGAAGAAGCGACTTATGTTCCATTCTTGTATGATCGGCTAAAACTCCAAGATTTTCAAAGAGTGGAATAGTTCGTTTTTCAATTTTTTCAATTTTTTCCTGTACCCTGACTTTATTTCTTTCCCACTCAATGATCTCTTTTTTCAGCTCATCCATCTCTTTTTTATTCTCGTCCTCAATTTTTTTTATCAGTTTGCCTTCCTCTTGACTTATATCATTCAAACTTTTTTTTTCTTCTTCATCTATGATTTGTTGTTCTCTGAGTTCCCTATGAGACAAATCGATGTCTTTGCGGGCGCTTTCCGCTTCCTCAATTTGCTTGGTTATTCTGTCTATTGACTTTTGTATCTCTTCATTGAGAGGGGATGTCTTTTCGAGATTCATTTGTTCTTTCTTTAAAAGAAGAATATTTTTTGTGGCTTTCTCAACGTCTTTCTTTTTTTGTGTAATCAATGACCGCGTGGCTCTTGTCTTGTCTTTTGCTGAAGCGAGACGTTCGTTCTGAATTTTCAGTTCTGTTTTTTGGCCGGATATCTTTATCTCACCCTTGATGTTTTTTTCATCAAGATTTTTTTTTAGTTTAGATATTTTTATTTCCGTTTCGACAAGTTCATCCAAGAGAGTCGCCTTGCTCTCCATTATTTTGGCTAATGTCGTGCTGATTTTTTCAGCTCCATGAGCGTCCAAACGTTCATCCCAAACTTTTTGACCCAGTTCGCGATGCAGCTCTCCTTTCTTGCGTTTAGCCATTTTGAGCCGAGCTTGAAGACGGAGCTTGATCAACTTTTTTTTTGCCCCAAAAAGAAACCGGTTTAATCTTTGCCTTAAATCTTTGTCTCTAAGGAAAATAAATGTGAGCAGCAAAAGTATAATACAGAGGAGAAACCAGAGTATCCAAAAGGGGAGGCCTTCTTGTGATCCTGGTGGAGGTGTCTGAAATCTAAAGAATGAAGCGATCGAGGATTTCATTTTATTTCACAAATAATCCCAATATTCTTCCGCTTTACACGTCTTTTGTCAAGAGCACGAATCGAATCATGTAAAATCTAACCGTAGGTATAATGTCTTGTCATTTAAAAAT
>CAZEWV010000214.1:0-5205 GCA_964516025.1 uncultured Eubacteriales bacterium | reverse complement strand
AACTCAAAATAAATCAGGGTGAAATGTTTTTTCTTGACTTAGATCTTCTAATGGGTGACCCCAGACTCAGGCAGACTCAGGTTTTTAATAACAGGAGGAATAGCCTTATTAATCGCCTATATCACGGTAAGCTATCAATCGATCAAATCCGCACGGGCGAATCCAATAGATTCCTTAAGATATGAGTGATCCGAATTGGGGTTACTCGAAGTAGATTTCTATGAGCATAGCTACATATTTCTTCAGGACCTCAGGATCCTTGAAGTTGGATTCGGCGAAAGCCTCGAACATCTGGGGGAAAATCGAAGGCATGAATATGGCGGAGATCATCTGGACAAGGGCTATCCTAGTGTCTGCGCTCTTGACCTTGACCCCTTTTTCTTTCAGTTTGGTGTGGATGTCTTCCAGAAATTCCTGGAAGCGGAACAAAAAAGGAGCGGAGAAGTCACTGTTGACGAACGGGGCATAGAGGTGGGCCTTGGTGATCCCCGGGTATTTTAGCATGCTCCCCATCAGTCCCTGGAAAAAGGCCTGCAGTCGGGCGGGTATCTCGAGGGCTTCCACATCCAGTAGGTCCGAGGGGAGCCCGGCCATCTCGTTCAGGGTTCCGTTCAGGGCCTCTTCCACCAGCTTGTCCTTGCTGCCGAAATAGTAGTTGATGGCAGCGATGTTGACTCTTGCTTCCAAAGCGATCTTTCGGGTTGTGAGAGCCTGGATACCTTCCTTCCCGATGATTTTGATGGTGGCAAGATAGATACGTTCCCTGCTTGATAATTCTTTTCTGTTCATGTGCTAAATCCTAAATATTGTTTGAAACATTGTTTAAGTTTAAAGAAAAAATATTGATAATACAATTTTGTTGACATCTTCTTTTGGATACTCTATATTAAACGTGTGATTTAAACAAGTGTATTATACATACGTTTTAATTCATGTAACAAGTAAAAAATAAAAGGAAAGAGTAAAAAAAAAGGAAAAAACCATGAAAATTCTTAGAACGATGTTGATTCTGATTTGCCTTGTGATAACCATGTTCCACTTGTCAGCCCCGATGAACGCGGAAGAGGGTGCTGTCTCCCAGGTCAAATTTGGAACTTTAAAGGGAAAGATCGTGGACGAAGACGTCCAGACCGCTGTAGCCCACGCGACTGTTAAGATAAAGGGGACTGAACTCCAGGCCCTCACCGATTATGAGGGACAATTCGAGATTCCCGGCGTGCCAGTCGGTTCGTATGTTCTGGAGGTCAGCTGCCAGTACTATCTAACGAAACTTCACCCGGATGTGGTGATCAAATCGGCCCGCATCAGCTTCGTTGAGCTATCACTCAAGTTGAGTTTGGATATGCAGGAACATGAGGAGGTCACCGTAACTGCCGGTTATTATTCTGATACGAAACAGAAGTCCACCAGCATGACAAGCTTCTCCAATGAGGAAATACGTCGAGCAGCCGGTTCCGCCGGCGATGTGAGTCGTATTGTCTCCGGGCTTCCCTCGATCGCTCGCGTCAACGATCAGGTGAATGGGCTCGTTGTCCGGGGAGGGAATCCGGTGGAGAACGGTTTCTATCTCGACAACATCCCCATCCCCAACATCAACCACTATCCTGTCCAGGGTTCCTCCAGCGGCGTGCTTGCGCTCCTGAACGTGGACTTCATCAATGATGTGAATTTCTACTCGGGCGGGTTTTCACCCATCTATGGGAACCGGCTTTCGTCGGTCATGGACATCAACTTCCGGAAGGGGAACCAGGACGAGTACGATTTTCAAGCGGACTTCAGCATGGCCGGATTCGGACTGATTGCCGAAGGCCCGCTGCCGGGGGCCAGGAACTCCTGGATGATCTCAGGACGGCACAGCTACTTGGATCTTATCGACAAGTATTTTGACATAGGCGTGTCGCCTTCCTGGGGGGACATCCAGGGGAAAGCGACTTTCGACCTCTCCTCCAGCAGCAGCCTCTCACTGTTGGGTGTCTGGGGAGACGACAAGAGCGGCTGGGACCGGGACAAGTCCCTGGAGCTGGGGGATTCGAGCTATGGATACCACAACGCCCGCAACAGCACACTGGGATTCAACTGGTTCAAGGCCTGGGGAGCAAACGGCTACTCCAACACCTCGCTGTCCAGTTCCAACATCAAATACGACATCTACTACAACAAAACCGACTCCGATGCCCTGATCTACGAGAACAACAGCCTGGAGCAGGCCTACACGTTCCGGAACGTTAACCATCTCCGGGTCTCGGATATACACAAATTTACCTTTGGACTTGAAGTCCAGTACCTCAAAACGCACAATGATTACGCACTGGGGGCTGGGATCGATGTCTCGGGGAATCCCTATCCGGATATACACATCGATGTTCGGAAGGATTCAGGACGTTATGCCGGTTTCCTCAACTATACACTGAATCCGGTCAGTCGATTGAGCCTGAACCTTGGAGTGCGGATAGATCATCTTTCTTTTAACCGCAACACAAATGTTTCCCCCCGTTTCTCTTTATCCTACGGTTTGAGCAGCCGCACTTCGCTGAATGCTGCCGCCGGTGTCTTCTTCCAAAACCTGCCCAGCCTATTGCTCCTGCAGAATGAGGCCCACAGCGAGCTAAAGGACCCCATGGCCATTCACTATGTACTTGGCCTCAGCCATCTGCTCACAGATACTACGCGTTTCACACTCGAGGCCTACTACAAGGACTACCGACATATGCCCCTGGATCCCATGCAGCCCGGCCTCTTCATCCTGGACGAGATATATTACAGCGGATTCTACACCAATCATGAGCGGTTGGTGGATACCGGCAGGGCCCACTCTTACGGCGTGGAAGTCATGATACAGAAAAAGCTTGCGACACGTCTTTACGGACTGGTTAGCGCTTCATATTTCCGCACCTTTTACCAGGATCAAGGAGAGGAATGGCGGCCCCGTGTCTATGACAATAAATTCATCGTCTCTATAGAGGGAGGCTATAGGCCCGGCCGCTTCTGGGAGCTGAGCTGCAAGTGGCAATATGCTGGAGGTATGCCCTACACGCCCTTCGATCTGGAGGCGTCCGAGGTGGCTAACAGCGGCATCTTCGACCTGAATAGAATCAACGGGGAGCGGCTAGAGTCCTACCACTCGCTGAACCTGAGAGTGGACAAGAGGCTCCATTTCGGAGGCTCCAACCTAACTCTGTACTTCAGTGTCTGGAACATGTACAACCAGAAGAATGTGGCCTTCATATTCTGGAACTCCCTGGAGAACAGGCCGGATACCGAGAACCAGTGGGGGCTCCTCCCCATCCTTGGCATCGAGTTTGAGTTTTAGGGCTGGAAGATGGTCAACTGGGTTTTGCGCCCCTCCAGTTCCTCAAAAGTTTAAGAAAATCAGTCACTGGGCGCAGAGGACAGAGATAACTGCACCACGGTCTGCGGATAAAAAGGGAAACAATGAGAACCACTGCCAGCAGGATAAAAAGGAGGTTTGTTCCAATCAACCGGAAAAAGGCCCCGAAAACTTCATAGCTGGAGACACTGGGATTGCGGAATATTAAAGCCAAAATGATAGCACCAAGAGCTATCAACCTCTGAAACCAGCGAAGAGAAGAATGGATTCGAACAGGAACCCTGTTTTTAGCTCCTCCGATTACACCGAGGCATTCCTGTGTGGCCCCAAACGGACAAAACCAGTCACAATAGGGATTTCTGTTGTCGATCAATGTGATCAAGACAATCCCACCCAACAGGATATACCAGTAGAGATCAAGCTGCCATTTTGGCCAATATCCCAGAAGGGCCTTATTTATGAGAACCAGAGTAAAAGGTTTGTTCAGAAGAAAACCCAAGAAACCAATCCCTGCCAGCATGGATACCCAGCGGGCCGCTTTTTTTGGCTTAAATTTCTTCTGACGAGCAATGAGACCAAATAGAAAAAGGGCAAGCAGAACAATTTCCGGAGTTCCAACTTGAACTTTTAGGGGAGGCTCCTCAATAACGGGAAGATTCAGAATTTTTGTTGATACTTGGCGGGTAGCGTTCTTAACGGCCTCAGTAAGAGCCCGAGCGCTGTATGTGGCTCCTGTAATGACATCTACATCCTGTCCTAGAAAAAAAGGATCTCCATAGGATTTATTTTTGAGTCTGTCGATCAGCCGGCTCCTTAGAACACGCCGGAAAAACGAAAAGGTTTCTTTATGAGCTAAAACAACTATGTCAAAGACCGTCCCTTCTTTTGAAACGGCCGCAACCACTTTGAGTTCTCCTCCGTAGCCGTCGGCTGTTCCCAGGCTCAAATAAGCCAAAAAATTGTCTTTGTCTTGGCTGTTCCACGCTTCATACACTCCCCCCTGTATTTGTTCGATATAACCTGCTTGGGGAAAAGCATTTTCCAGAAGTGGTTCAAGATCGGCTTCAGACTTTGACAGACCGATAAACCAGGCCATCACAATCAAACCCACTGCTGCAAGTGCAAGAATTTGCTCCAGGCGTTTAGAATTCATTATTTTGCAGATCTCACATGTGCTCTCTGGATGTGATACATTTCTGCCCATCCATCTTCCAAAATTCTGTATTTTGGAGCTGTTGACCGTATCCACTTGCCTGGTCTAAAGTGACCATCACTTTGTTGAGGGGATCAATTCTTCCTTGAATGACAGTTCTTATCATCCGGTGAAGCCAGGAGTTGTTCGGTTTGGTAAAGGGACAGACCCGTTTGCAGTTGGAACAGCTAAAGCCGTTAAAATCGTAGCATTTTTCGGAATTGATGTACCATTTGTAGGTGCCAGGATTATTGGAAGGGGATAGACCTTCCCATGTCATTGTTCCGTTACTCACAGCGCTGCTCGGACAATGCTCCGCACAAAGCATACATGACTCACAAAACTCTTTGACGCCAAAATCTATGGGGGAGTCTGCAACAAGAGGCATGTCTGTGATCACTTTGGCAAGCCGGATACGTGGTCCGTATTTTGGGGTCACAAGTAGCCCCATACGGCCGAGTTGGCCCAATCCGGCATCGATGGCTATGGGGATACTAAGCCCCGTCCCGTTACCTGCCGGAATGGCTCTGAGGGATAAGAATTTTGTTTTTTTCGAGGATGTTTTCCCAGATTCCGAATCTGTGAAGGTCAATTATGACATCTGCATCAAGCAGTACGATAAGCAATAGTATAGTCCTCGTTTTCGTCGTATCCGTACTTTTTTAAAAACGAAGGAATTGCACTA
>CAZEWV010000213.1:3761-5211 GCA_964516025.1 uncultured Eubacteriales bacterium | reverse complement strand
GACTTTTCCAAGGGAGAGTGTGAGCGCATCGGCCTGGATATCTGTCTGACTCAGCCCAACGTCGTTTATATGGTTATCCACATGTCGGGAGCTCACCTCTACCGCAGTGATGACAAGGGTGAAAACTGGGCCCTGGTTGAAGGAAATGAAGCCATAAAAAGACTTTTCCCTGCCTATGGTTGGGTTTTCGGTCAGGTCAGAGTGGCTCCCTACGATCCCGATATTGTCTATGTCCTGGGACTCCGATTCAGCCGCTCTAAAGACGGCGGAAAGACTTGGGAAGGCGTCCGGGGCAACCACGCCGATTACCACGGGATGTGGATCAATCCTGAGGACAAGAATCACGCCATCGTGGTCAATGACGGCGGCGTGATGTTCACCCATGATGACTTTGAGACTTTTGAACATCCGGTCAACCTTCCGATCGGCCATCAGTTCAGCCTTGCTGCGACGCAGACTGAAGGGAAATTCTGGTTGTACAGCAATATTCAGGATTCGGGCGCCTGGCGCGGAGAAATCGATATGACCGCAGGACGGGACAATATCACATGGACAGAGTGGACAAGTACTGTGGGAGATGAGGCCGGACGGCATGCCATCGATCCGACCAATCCGGATATCGTCTATTTTACGACCCGCTACGGCGGAGGTCCCTATCTCAAGGACTTCAGTCAACCCGATCCCGAACCCGTAGAGGGGCAGAGGCGGAGGAGAAGCCGGGGCCAGACCATTGCGCCTGACTTCGGGGAAGTGAAAAAGAGGGCCCAGTGGAATGCACCCATCATTATATCTCCACACAGCACGAAGCGCGTTCTCTGGGGAGCTCAATTTGTTTTCCTGACGGATGACGGTGGGACGAACTGGAGGAAAATAAGCCCCGACCTGACAAATTATGATGCAGAAAAGCAGGGCAATATCGCCTTTTCCACAGTCTGGTCTATTGCCGAATCACCTCTAAAGAAAGGAGTCATTTATGCCGGAACAGACGACGGGAATTTCCACACCACCATGGACGAAGGAGAGACCTGGACCCTCAACACCGCAGGGCTGCCTCCTGGGCGTTTCATATCCTCTATCGAAGCATCCCGCATTGATGAGGGCACCGTCTATATTACAATAAGTGGAAAGCGGCACAACGATTACACCTCGTATGTCTTTAAGTCCACAGACTACGGAACAACCTGGATCGATATCGGCAGCGGCGTCCCCGGCGAATGCGCTAACGTTATTCGGCAGGATCCGGAAAACGGCAGCATTCTTTACCTGGGTACGGATCGGTCTGTTTATGTTTCACTTGACGGTGGTGACAGCTGGCAGGTTCTCGGGGTTGAACTGCCCACCGTCTATGTCCATGAGATTGTCATACAGACGGCTGAGAACGTATTGGCGATCGCAACCCACGGCCGCAGCGCTTGGGTCATCGACATTTTACCTGTCCGGGAGGCCGCGA
>CAZEWV010000213.1:0-3661 GCA_964516025.1 uncultured Eubacteriales bacterium | reverse complement strand
GGATTTTTTTAAAGAGTTCACTTGTCCTCTTTTGTCTCCATTCGTCTTTAGAATAAATTATGCTCGATATAACATTTCCGTATAACGGGAGCTGAGAAATATTTAGCTTTTGAGTCACTTCTTCTGCGGTTTTTTTATCTTTTTCCTTTCGAACCAGAATAAATAGGTCAATATCGCTATTCGGTTTTTCATCACCTCTTATCAATGAGCCGAAGAGTAGAACTTTTAAGACCTCTTTTTGTGAGCGGAATGCATTGCGTATATTTGATCTTAGATTTTGAAGCAACTTTTTTTCTATCTGGAATAAATCAGAAAGTTCTTTACAGAGAATATTTTCTGTATTTAGTGTCCAGACTGCTGTATTGCCTACATGAATTTTGTTGACTAAACCGTGGCTGTGAAACAGATTGAGAACTTCAGAAGTTCTGGAGGCAGAACACCCAGCCAGCCTCCCTAGTTCTCTTCCGCTAAATTTTTTTTCTGAGTAACGGAAAAGTGTTTTGAGTAACAAGATTTTAGTCTTGCTTGAAAGGAGGTCTTCCAATACATCGTGAAATTTCATTGGCTTATCCTTGTTCGATAAATCGAACGAATGTACGATATAACGAACAGTATTATACAGCAGATACAGCACGTATGCAAAACATCTTTTCATTTTATTCCATATACTTTCTATTAATTGAAATCTTTAGTACAAATTAATAGACGACAAAAGGTTTGCATTCTTCTCAATAATAAATTGAGGCCAGGTCTTCCTGATTTGAATTATTTTTTTGTAAACGGAAATGACCTTCTAAATGAATTCATCTTGTGATGCTAGTTCCGGATACAGAAAAGAATATGGGTACTTCTTTAGAGATATAGCGTTTAATTTCGGATCTTCTGAACTTAAGGAGTCGGATATTAGCCAATATGGATATTTAACCTGGGAAACAGTGGAAAAATTTTGTAAGCTAATTAAGATGACAAACACGCTCGAAAATTTTGAGCATAATAGAGGGAAGATATACTAGGTAGGCGATGACAAACATATTTAATGTTCTCGGCCGGTTTTTTCCAGGCCATTCAATGTTTTAATTTCATTTTTAAAAACAATTCAGATTTTTCAATGCGACAATAAGCGACATATTATGACAATGAGTGACATTTTAGGCATTTCTGTTGACACGTATTTTTTAAGAATATAACCTCCCAAACTTGGGAAGGGAATGAGAAATTCATATTTTGTCAGCATACTTTTGACAATTTATTCCGTTCCTAAATGAGATTTCCAAGAAATAAATAGTAAAGGGAGGTTTGAGATGAAAAAAACAGTTTGTTTGTGTGTACTGATCTTTCTGCTGCTGATGAGTTTTCCTGCTGCTGCACAATGGATCAAAGTCTATGATTTTGATTCCGGTGTCACAGGGAAAAAAATCATCCAGACTGATGATGGTGGGCTTTTTACTGCAGGAAGTTACAGCAGTGATGTTTGGGTCTCAAAGATGAATATAGAGGGAGACATCGAGTGGCAATATTCATTCGGGGGCGACAAATATGAAAGCATCAATTGTATTCTTCAGACTTCAGGTGGGGGATATGTCGTAGGGGGACATACAAATTCCTTCCATACAGCCTGGAGAGATAAGGACCTCATGCTCGTCAAACTTTCAGCCTCTGGCGGAATCGAATGGCAGCAAAGATACCAGGTTTACAATAATGCAACTGGAGGGATAACTTCTATAACTGAAGCTCCGGATCATGGCTATGTTTTCACCTTTTCGGCATCCTGTGATACGTGTTTTTGGGGTTCGGGCACATGGAATTCATATGCTGTAGGAGTCATGAAAGTGGATGGGACAGGAAACATTGTCTGGCAAAAGATTTTTAGATGCGGAAAATATGAGGATTTCGTTTGGGACTTACTTGAGGTGGAAGGGGGCTATCTACTCGCTTTGGAAGCCATATCCACTGGAATTGTGGTGCTGAAAATGGATTATGATGGAGAGATCATCTGGAACAAATCATATGGACAGGGAGCAGCCCTCCAAATAGAAGAAGCTGCCAATGGAGAGTTTATCATCTTTGCCAACGCCCGCTGGAATAAACCGATTATTAGAATTAATTCGGATGGAAATGTGATGTGGGCTTTTGAGTATTCCGGATTTTATAGAGGAAATTATAAATCCATATATCCAACCCAGGATGGAGGCTGTCTCATAGCGGGGCAGGGTGTGTCCGGTATAGATGCGATTTTCCTTAAAATCGATCAATTGGGGAATGTTGTTTATAGTAGAGAATTTAGTGGTAGTGAGGATGACCGTGTTAACAGTGTCATAGAACTCGAGGACGGTAGGCTGGCAGCTGTTGGACAGAGTCGCTTTTTTGCTCCAGAAGATTATACCCTAAACATGTGGATTCTCACTGAAACTGAGGATGGAGAGATGGGAGATTGCCCTTTTTGGGCAGATATTCCAATCAGCGGTATATCTCTACCTAAATTTGCTTCAGATGTGAATATAATACTTAAAGAATCATATGTCATTTCAGTTCCTACGGATTTTGAAGTGCAAGAGACGTACACTATAGCCAATTTTCTGTGTGGAGCTCCTACACCAGAAGAAATGATCCAGAAGTTGATAGATGATGTGTTGGTGCTTAAAGCGGATGGTTTTCTACACAAGGGGCAGGCGAATGCATTGATCTCCATATTAAATGCGGCTTTAAAAAGCTTAGAAAAAGGAAATTTCAATGCTGCGTGTAATCAATTGAATGCATTTATAAATAAAGTGAATGCATTAATAAACTCTAGAAGGTTATCACCAGAACAGGGACAAGATTTAATAGATTCGGCACAGAGAATTATAAATGCGCTCAATGAATAAAGATTAAATAGGGGAAGGTGAGATAGGGAGTAGTTTCCCAGTTCCCCTTTGAAAGATTTCCCTTGATGGCATTGGAGTCTTATCCTTTACTTGAGGACGAACATGCTTCTCGTTCAATATTTTTGTATTCATTTGTCGCCTTCCTGATGAAAGTTAAATTTAGCAAATAAGACTTGACTTCTGTGTTGTCTATTATTATAATGTTGTCCAATTGGGCAACATTGTATAATTAGGCAACAATGAAAGACGAAGATTTTATTTTTGAGGTAAAAGAAAGACTAAAAGAGCTTTTACCTTTTGAGGAACTAAAATTTCAGATAAAGCCTCATTTTGATAATCTCGAGCCTGATTTTGTTGCGGAGGTATGTATAAATGGTGTGAAATTTAGACTCATTGGGGAAATTATTGAAAGAGAAAGCTCTGCGATTTTCCAGAAACGCATTTCTCAATTAAAATTCTACGAAAACCAGAAATCAGATTTTGTGCCTATTCTGATTGCTCGTTATTTCAGTCCAAAAAAACGAGACGAATGTAAGAAAAACAAGATCAATTTCATAGATCTATCAGGCAACGTTTATTTGAGTTATAAAAGTATTTACATCGAAAAAACCGGTTTTAGCAATCAATATCCGGAGCTGCGCAAAAAAAGAAGCCCTTATTCAGATAAAGCGTCCCTTATTCTCCGGGTGATGCTGGAGGGCAATAGAGTATGGGGTGTTCGAGAACTTGCAGCTAGAGTTGGTCTTGATGCAGGGTATGTATCGAGGATGTTTAGAGAGCTTGAGAAGCGAAATTTT
>CAZEWV010000212.1:0-5221 GCA_964516025.1 uncultured Eubacteriales bacterium | reverse complement strand
ATCAGCAGATCGGCCCATCCCATAACACCTAATCCGATCCGGCGGTTCCTTTTTGTGATCTCTGCGATCTCGGGTAGAGGATACTTATTGACCTCGATGACATTGTCCAGGAACCGGACAGCCACAGAGATGACCTGTCCGAATCTCTCCCAGTCAAACTGAGTTTGATCCTTTGGATCGAAAAAATTAAGGAGATTTATAGATCCCAAATTGCATGATTCGTAGTCATGAAGGGGCTGCTCTCCGCAAGGATTGGTAGCCCTGATGGGACCCAAATGTTTAGTTGGATTGTGTTTATTGATTCGGTCGATAAAAATGAGTCCTGGATCTCCTACGGCCCAGGCCGATTCGACGATCATACTAAAAATTTTGCGGGCATTTTTTTTCCCTGCATTTTTCTTGAGATAGGGATCATAGAGAACATAATCAGTGTCTTTGTTCAAGGCCGTCATAAAACGATCGGTGATAGCCACTGAGATATTGAAGTTATTGATGCCTTTGCCATCTCTTTTCATCGTTATGAAATCTTCGATGTCCGGGTGATCGACACGGAGGATGCCCATGTTGGCTCCGCGGCGGGTGCCTCCCTGTTTGACGGCCTCTGTGGCCGAGTCGATGACCCGAAGGAAAGAGATAGGGCCCGATGCGATACCCTGAGTTTTTTTCACAAAACTTCCATTGGAGCGAAGAAGGCTGAAATCAAAACCTGTTCCTCCCCCTTCTTTGTGGACAAGTGCGGTGTTTTTAACAGTCTCAAAAATAGAATCCATTGAATCTTCGATGGGCAAAACAAAACATGCACTCAAGCACATATCCCGTCCTGCGCCGGTAAGAGTGGGGCTGTTTGGGAGAAAATCCCGGGCCATCATCATATCGAAGAATCGTTCTTTCCAGAGCTCCTTTTCATTTTTAGACTGTTCGGCTGAGGCGATGTTTTCGGCAACTCTAAAGAATAGATCGGAAGGGATTTTATCGATAGGATGTCCATCCTTATCTGTTTTGAAATATCTGGCTTTGAGTATTCTTAAGGCATTTTCAGAAAAACCTTCTCCTGTTCTCATCATGACTCTCCTGTTGATTGGCAGCACTTGATGTGGTGTTAAATCGAATATAAAGTACTATATGATGTATGTCAAGTAATATTATCAATTATGTAGGGAAAAACAAAAAAAGGATATTTATTTGCCTACGACGCGCAAATATTTGTTCCAACTTCTAATTGTTTCTCATCGATGCTAAAGAGAGCATCCAGTAGAGCAATCTGGAAACTTCCTGGTGTTTTGGCTTTGGAAGCAGCCTGTTCACCGGCCAGCCCGAAGAAAGCTAGGGCTGTGGATGTGGCTTCAACGGGATCTTTATCCACAGCCAGGAATGCGCCGATGAGAGCGGTGGCTGTGCATCCAGTTCCCGTTGTATATCCCATGAGCTCATGCCCATTGGAAACTCTGTGGATGCGTTCTCCATCCGTGACAAGATCCACAGCTCCGGTGATAGCCAATGTAGTGCCCAATTCTTTGGCGAGATGGATGGCGGCATCGGCAGCGTCTTCGACGGAATGTAAGGAATCGACGCCTTTAGTCTTAGAATCCTTTTGGGCCAGAGAGAGGACTTCGGACGCGTTTCCCCTGACGACGGTAATGGAAAGTTCGTCGATCAGCTGTTTGGCCGAATCGGTGCGCAGTTTTGTGGCTCCGGATCCGACGGGATCCAGGATGATGGGGACATGGGCAAGGTTGGCTTTTTTCCCGGCTTTGAGCATCGATTCGATCCAGTAGGGTGTGAGTGTTCCGATGTTGAGCACGAGGGCCCCAGCAAAAGACACCATCTCTTCGACTTCTTCCTGAGCATGGGCCATAACAGGGGAAGCACCGCATGCGAGAAGGGCATTGGCCGTATAATTCATAACGACAAAGTTCGTGATATTGTGAATTAAAGGTTTTTTGTCTCTAAGATTTTTCAAATTTTCTGCCGCTTTTTTGGCCAGGTTTTGACTTTTCATCGCGAACTCCTTTTTTTAGAAAAATGATCCCATCCCTTTGGCGTGAATGGCTGTCGTGTCCCATCCGGTAGCACCCAATGGAAAATCTCTCTCGCTTCTGAGATCGTGCCAATCTGAGTAATAGGAACATCGCTGATTTTTTTGATAATAGTTTTGATTTTTTCGACGTTTTTTGGTGCACAGGTAACGATCAGTTCATAATCATCGCTGTCCCTTGTGCACAGTTCATAAGGATCTTTTTGTTTTTGAGCAGCTGTCTCTTCCAGCGCTTTGCTGATGGGGAGATCTTTCCGGTTAAGCTCCGCTCCAACACCGCTGTCCTGGCAGATATGAGCTAGATCTGCCAGAAGTCCGTCGCTTGTGTCGATCATAGATGTGACCAAGCCGGAAGAGGCGATGACCTGTCCCTCGTGTGCTCTGTGAACCGGCGAGAGATAGGCTTTGACTAAAGGATGATCATACGGGATTTTGTCGGGGTTTGCTTGAAGGAGAAGATCGAGTCCAGCCGCCGCCTCTCCCGGGAATCCCATGATAAGAATGGCATCCCCCACGTGGGCGGTGGAACGGAGGACCGTTTTCCCGGTTTTGATTTCTCCAATCAGAGTGATATCGATGAAAAAGGATGATTCTACATGTGTGATATTCCCTCCAATAATGGCGGCTTTGAAGGGATTGAGTTCTGCAACAAATCCTCTATACATCTCTTCGATATCGCAGACATTCATGTCGGCTCTTAATCCCAGAGAAACAAGGGCATAGAGAGGAACACCCCCCATTGCCCCGATATCGCTGATATTGACAGTCATGGCACGACGTCCGAGATCGAAAAAATTCATGAATTCGGACAAAAAGTGTCGGCCTTCCACAAGACTGTCACATGTGATCAAGAGTTCAAAACCCTCTTTTGGGGAGACAGCGGCTGCATCATCTCCAATTCCTAGAAAGGTTTTTTCTGTTTGAGTGGACTCCCCTTTGAGGAGTTTGTCGATCCTATGAATAAGGCCAAATTCTCCGATATCAGCTAGCGTCTCTCTCATGTCGATCCTTAGATATTAGCACTTCTCCAGCGCTTTGAGGAGCTTCTGTGTGGCATCCTCTGGATCCGGAGCTTTGCAGACGGCTGAAATAACCGCGATACCTTTGGCGCCCGCCTGCAAAACAGCTTGCGTATTTTGGGGCGTGATGCCGCCAATAGCGATGATGGGAATAGGAACGGCTTCAACAACTTGTCTCAGAAGTTCTATCCCGGAAACAGGACCGGCATCATCTTTTGAAGAGGTGGGGAAGACAGGTCCAAATCCTACATATGCCGCACCCTCCTCAAAACATTTCCGGGTTTCCTCCAGAGTTGCAGCCGAGCCGCCGATAATGATGTTTTTACCAAGGATTTTACGGGCTAGAGGAATGGGAAAATCATCCTGTCCCAAATGAACGCCGTCCGCTTTTGAAGCCATGGCCACATCGAGCCGGTCGTTAACGATAAACAAAACTCCAGCCTCGGCGCAAAGGTGCTTTATCCGCCGTGAATTGGCGATCATCTCTCTTGTTGAGCCGGCTTTTTGGCGAAATTGAATGGTGTCCGCCCCTCCCCGGCAGGCCATTTCGGCCAGTTGGACATGAGAGAACCGGGATTGAATGATGGTGTCTGTGATGACGTGGAGTTTCCCGATTGGTTTGGTCATGCTGAAGCGAAAAAAAGTTTAGCACAGGGCCAAATGGTTGTCAAAAGTAACAATATTTTCATCTATTTCATCGAAATTATCGAAAAAGTAATTTTGTTGACTTTGTTGAAGGGCTCTGTTAGGTGTATATTTTAAGATTATATTTTATATTTTTTCTTATTATAAATTTTATTAATTTTATTATTATTTTTATTTAAAAGGAGTCATCATAATGAAGGGATTACTTAAATTCAGGGCTGTTTCTCTGTCAAAAATCTTATTAGGGATTTTTATGGTTTTATTTTTAAGTTATGGGATTTCCTATGCAGGTCAGGAGGAGTATGAGTCTATTGGCGAGGATTCCTGCCTGGAATGTCATGAGACAGGAAAGAGTGACAAGATTATTGCCGATGAATTAACTCAGTCCATCCACGCCGGATTTGGGTGTTTGGATTGTCACTCCAAGAAAAACACGATGCCTCATAAAGAATCTGACATGAAGGTTGGACTCGAAGGATGTTCGGCTTGTCATGAGGATGCTGCGGAGGAATACAAGGTCCATGGACGTCTGGGATTAGGAGAAGATGAAGATCTGCCGACCTGTACGGTCTGTCACGGTGACCATGACATTCTTCCCTCTACAGAAGCAGCTTCTCAAATAAATCCGGGCAACCTCCCCAAAACTTGTGGCGTCTGTCACGCAAATATCGATATGATTGAAAAGCATCAGATCAGAGAGAATCATCCCATTAATATCTATGACAGCAGTATCCATGGCAGATCAGTTCAGGGGGGACTCATGGAGGCCGCAACCTGTAATGATTGCCATTCCACAAAAAGCACGGCCCATCAAATATATTCTCAGGGAAATCCCAATTCTTCCATTAATCACTTCAACATCCCGGATACCTGTGGGAAGTGCCATGAATTGGAAACTAAGGAGTACTGGGATGGCATCCACGGTCAGCTGGCCGAACGGGGAGATACGGAAACTCCGGTTTGTACACACTGTCACGGAGAGCACGGCATTATCTCCCCGAGCGATCCCGCCTCTCCGGTTTCGCGTGCCCAAGTGGCCGAAGCCACCTGTACTCCCTGTCATGAGTCCATCACGCTGACAGAAAAATATGGAGTGTCCACAGGACGGAGGCCGTCATTTATTGACAACTACCATGGCCTCAAAAGCCAATCCGGAGATCTCTTTGTTGCCAACTGTGCCTCTTGCCACGGTGTGCATCTCATCCTTCCCAGCCCCGATCCCAATTCTTCTGTCAATCCTGCCAATTTAACTCAAACATGTGGAGAGTGCCACCCCGGTATTTCGACCGAGCTGGCGGCGACTCCTATTCATGAAGTTTTTATCGAAGAGCAGGAAAGCAAGATTTCCTAAGCTATGTCAAGTAGTTTTTTAAGTTCGAATAAACTCTCCAAAATCCGCTTGTTAACTTGATTAACCTAATCAATTTAAGTACCATTCCTTATGAGGGATACGGCGCAGATCTTGAGGATTGCTTCTGGGCAATGCCTCTTATTTGATTGCGTTTGTATCCCTTCGTTTTTC
>CAZEWV010000211.1:0-5238 GCA_964516025.1 uncultured Eubacteriales bacterium | reverse complement strand
GCGCGTCTCATTTTTTGTCGATCGGCCTCATTGTCCGGCCTAATCATCTCTCCCTCTCCCTGTTGCATTCCTTGCCTTCCTACGGGATATTTAATGCCAAAGGTTTTTTCCTTTCCCCCTTCCGGATCAAACCACAGAATCATTCCCTGTCTTAAAATGCGGCTTATCACTGCCTGATCTTCAGCAGCCAAACAGACATATAGATAGTCGGCATCATTCAGTATACCCAGGGAAATATTCTGTTTATCTACATATGTCAAACTTCCAATCCAGTCATCACTTCTTCCGTCGATTTTGATCTCCCGGTCCCTCCATCCTCTGTGGAAGTGGAGGGTTACACAGGAACTCAACAAAAAAGCAAGCAGGCCCAAAATGCAAATCCGATAAAAACTCCTGGGATTCAGAATAGAAGTGTATTTTTTATATTTTTTCTTCATGTTTTTCTCCTTGTTTCGAATTCTATTAAAACTTTATATTAAAAAACAGGTTAAACGTCAAATCGAATGATATTGCCTCAATGCCACATCTTCTTCCTGCGGCACAAGCGGGGAATTGGTGAATTCCTGAATTATGGTGAATATTTCTAGGAAGATTAGTGGTTTTTATTCCTTGATTTGGACAGCAGATTTATTTTGATTTTTTATAACTAATGGCGAGACCGTTACCCCGGTTGTCAACAGTCGTTTCCAGTTCGGGCAGACTTAGCAGGTAATCCATATAATCACCACTGCCACCACGTCTCCCATACCCTCCCATGGATACGTTGTGAGTAGTATAGCAGCCGCCGACCTCCAGTTTGGGGAGTACGGCATCCAGATAGTTTTTGTACCAATTCTTGTCAGCGTCGCTGAAGACAAAGTCAAAGGGGCCTTCAAGAGCGGGAACAATTTCGTGGGCGTCTCCGAGGCGTGCATCAACAAATTCGGAAAGTCCTGCTGCCTCGAAGTTTTTCAGAGCCTGGTTGTGTCGCCGCTCATCGATGTCGATGGTGATTAATTTGCCTCCTGTCTTGCTTAATGCCCAGGCGATCCAGGTCCCGGAATGGCCGGTCGATGTCCCAATCTCAAGGGCTCTTGTGTATTTATTTTTGACAATGATGTTGTGTAATGTCTGACCGTCCACTGTCGGCACGTTCATGTTACCTCTTCCCCAGTCCTGGGTATCGAGAAACTTTTTGACACTGGCATTAAGATTCTCATTTTGCGTCTTGGCGGTATGGCTTATGAGGGAAATGGATACGACAAGCAAAGCTGTTATTAAAAGAAATGAAAAAGTTTTTTTTTGGAATGTCTGCATATTTCCTCGTTTGTCTTTGTTATTTGATCTCATGGACGAAAATGTAGTCGTTGTCGGCCTTGGGCCTATGGCACCCGATGCACATTTCAACTTTTCCCTCTGGTCCGCCCTTGCCTTCCGTGCTGAAGCGGGCCCAGTACCAGTCTCCGCCCTCAGCGTTATAGTCCTTGATTTTGTACATCACAGTGAGAGCCGTCAATTTTTTGTCACTGTTGTAGCCTTCCTTGACCAGGATGGATCCGTAGGGGACAGGAGTGCTATCGGCATTGAGAAGGATTTCATTCACATAGACTTTGTTAAAAGCCCCGTGTATAGAGTTGCCGGGCTGCATACCTGAGTGATCATCCCAGAACTTCCATTCTGTGTAGGGGGAGGTTTTGGTGATATACGTCCAAAACTCTTTGGCATTGGGGCCAGGCAGCTGATCTTCCATGGCCTGGACGGTCAAAAAGGCCACAGCCACAACCGTGATAACGGAAATCAGTGTTTTTTTCATGGTGTTCCTCTTAAAATCTGAGTCTTAATATTAATAATTATAGTGGAAATAAATAATTCTGCAACTGCGTCTCTCTTCCACAATCCAATTCCTGTTTATTTCTTCCCCACAACCTCTGGAATTTCCCAATTAACAGCAGGCATCTCAACTTCATCTGGTAGGCCAGACATATCACCTGTAGCTGCGAAGTGAAAAATCCCCTCACGAAATTTTTCTGAAGCTTTCATGGCCGCATTTATAGCTCCATGGGAGCCCCTAATCACTGGAATAAACTTGCTGTTTTTAAAATGTTGTTGTGCTATTTCCGCTTCTGCAGCTACACGTTTGTAGACATTCCACAAATGTCCGGGATGATCATACGTGTGGTTGGGACCTTCCATACCACGAAAAATTGCACGTTCTACAATTTCCGGATAGGAGCGCATTACTGCCATTCCCCAGTGTGAACCAAAGCTCCCTCCCCATATTATGACCTTTTCATATCCCAATGCTTTTCGTACATCATTAACATCAGCGGCGGCTTCGATGACGGTCAAGCCACGCAAATCAAGGCCTTGTGCTTCCCAAAATAACTTTTCTTTCGCACAAGCCTCCTTGAGTACTACGGCTGCTTCTTCTTCTGTGACTTCTCTGTCCAATGGAAAATTAATGGTGGTTTCAATTATCGTATTCGGTTTTGAGGAGCCGATGCCGCGCTGACCGACCACGATAACGTCTGAAACGTCTAAAAATGGAAGCCATCTTTCTTCGAAAGATCCAAGTTCTTCGAGAGATCTCTCCAAACCGGAAAAGCTTGGTCCACCGTGCAAAAAGAAAATTGGGGGAGTGCCGGATTTGGCTTTCTAAGAGGCTTTAAATCGGTATATTTCGATCTCTAAAACAGAACTTTTTTTATCAGAGCGATTTGCAGGCACAAACATCATGCCCCGTTCGGCTGTGTAGAAACCGCCATCTTGAAGTGGGATGCGTTCCGGGTAGAGGAAAATCGTACCTGGGGAAGGACTTTTTGCATCTGCTTTGTGAAAGGAAACTGAATTTTCTGATGCGGTTTGAGTACACATGTTTCCAAATAAAAAAACTAATAAAATAAAAATCACTAACGTTCTTTTCATTTTTTTTCTCCTTTACACGAAACTTTTTGTAGCCTTGAGAAAAAGTTCTATCTCTTCGGGCGAATTATAATGACATGCAGATAATCTGATAAAGCTTTGTATACCGAGCTGTTTAAGCATAGCCGCAAAAAACGGATCTTGCCCAGGGGCATGGAGTCTGAGCTGTTTATCCCTGTAAAGTTCACATCCATGCGTGGATTCAATCCCTTCCAGGTTAAATCCTACAAGACACGCACGACTGGATAGATCCGCCTCCGTTCCATAGACGGTTACATGTTTCATATCCTTGAAGCCTTCGATTTGATCTGTTCCATAAATAAGTGTAGACAGAAGTCCTGTCGAATGTGCCTTTATACTCTGCATGGCAGCTACAACTTGTGCATGCCGATTTGTGGAATCAGTGAAATGGCCGCCAAGCCAGCATAGATAGTCTACAACAGCAGACCAGGCCGCATAAGATTGATGTTCTACACCTCCTATGTCCCAACTCGTTTCTGGCTTAAAAACATATTTCCAATGCGGAAGTTTCGCCAATCTCTCTGAAACGTGGGCATATCCGCACCCCTTTACACCATAGTTTTTGTACGGTGCAATAACATAGGCATCTGCTCCAATCTCTTCAACATCAATCAGATCGGAAGGCGAATATTGGACTCCATCGACCAAAATATATAAATCGGGCTTTATCTTCCTTGCCTCTTTGACAATTGTTCTGACGTCAAATATTTCACCGGTGACGTTAGAAGTATGTATGACAGAAAGAAAACAAGTATCCTTATCAATTTTTTCGATAATTGTTTCCAGTGAGACTGAGCCTGTTTCTCGATTGGGCTCTGCGATACGCTCCTCTTTCCCATATTTTTTCGGCAAATTGAGTAATTGCACTTCGGACAGAAGCGTGATCCAGGCCGGTCGTCACAACATTTTTTCCTGGGATAGTGGATAGAACCGCGTTTGTGATGCGATATATCACATGGCTGCTGCTCCAGCCTGGTATGGTTTGCCCGGATTTTGCTCCAAAAAAGATCATAAGGTCTTCAATCCCTTTTGCCGTAACTTCAACAGAGTGATTGGATCCAGGATTTGCTCTTCCCTGTTGATCGGGGAGGCATGTCTCATTTGCCATTGTTTCGATGACTGATTTTGGTCTTAGCGAGCCCGAAGCGGCTTCAAGGTAAATTCGTTTTCCCGAATAAGGATCCCAATCGACATATTTAAACCGGCTCCTAATTTCCTCCATTAACTCACGGGAATATAAGCCTTTTTCATAATCTGCGCCCATTGTTCTTCCTCTTTTTTACCTGAATGAATATATCACATGCTGCCCAACATGAGCTACTTTTACTGCAGAAGATAAAATATTCCTTCCCTCTTTAGATAAAATTTCGATATAATCGCTTTACGTCTTTTTAATCAGATGGATTATTAGATAAATCATTTTAAAATCTTAAAAGGAGGGAGTCTGCAATGATGTCTAATTTATTCAAATTTTCCAGGCTTATCTTTATTGCGGCATTGAGTTTTGTTGTTATTTTGACATCCACCTCAATTTTTGCCGCACAAAAAGTTCCTATCAGCTTTGATGACTACCACGGCTACAACGGGACCGTGAAGTACATCAAGGATGTGGCCAAGGCCTATCCGAACATCACGTCTCTTCTCGAGATCGGAAAAAGTACGATGGGACGGTCGATCTATGTACTGGTCATTTCCAACATGAAAAAAGGTACAACTATCGATGCGCAAGTGCAACTGCGTAATCCGCGCAAGGAAGGGGTAAAAAATGTTACGCCCATGAAACCCTACCAGGGAAAACCCGGTCACTGGATCTGTGGGGCGACACATGGTAATGAGTACACAGGTACAGAGGTTTGCCTCTATTCCATCGATAAACTTGTCTCCGGGTACGGATCGGATCAGGAGATCACGCGACTTGTTGATGACCAAACATTCTATATCTGTCCGGTTGTCAATCCTGATGGACTCTTCAACAGCATTGAGAGGGGAATTTCTCAGAGGCAGAACAGCGAGAAAAAGGATGATGACGGAGACGGAAAAATAAATGAAGATGGACTCGACGATCTTAACGGAGACGGCTTTATTACACAATTCCGTTACAAAGATCCCAAGGGCGGCTTTATTCTAGATGAGGAAGATCCTTGCCTGATGGTTCGGCTTGGACGGGATGCTAAAACCGACAAACAGCGGTATTCTGTCATCCGGGAAGATAAAGATAACGACGGGGATGGAAAACGCGGAGAAGACCCGGAGAGGGGGATCGATCTCAACCGGAATTTTCCCGAAGGATGGTGGAATGACACCATGCCCGGAGGT
>CAZEWV010000210.1:3672-5283 GCA_964516025.1 uncultured Eubacteriales bacterium | reverse complement strand
AAGGCCTCATGGTAACTAAAAAGAGAGGAAATCATCATGACATTAACTGACCCAATTGCCGATTTGCTGACAAGGATTAGGAATGCCACCATTGTCAAACATAGAGATGTCAGCATTCCTCTGTCACGTATGAAAGTCGAGATTGCCAAAGTCTTGAAGGAAGAGGGATATATCTTAAATTTTAAAGTTATTAAAGATAATAAACAGGGTATCTTAAAGATCAACTTAAAATATACCAAGGATAACCAAAGTGTTATTTCGGGCCTTAAAAGAGTCAGCAAACCAGGATGCCGTATATACTGCAAGAAAGACTCTGTTCCAAAGGTTCTTGATGGACTTGGCATTTTGATTGTTTCAACATCATCCGGGATTGCCACAGGGAAAAAGTGTGAAGATCTGGCTGTCGGAGGAGAAGTGTTGTGCCAGGTTTGGTAATTTTTATATGAGAGGAAGAGGGAAATGTCACGAGTAGGAAAGCAACCAATCACGATTCCGGAAGGCGTAAAAGTCAATATATTAGCCGACAAAATAGAATTTTTAGGTCCAAAAGGAAAATTGACTTCTCCTTTGCTTCCACAGATCAAAGTGGAGCAGGAGGATAATCAACTGGTGTTTACATGTTCATCTGAGGAGAGTCCAGATAGGGCTTTTCACGGACTGTGTCGGACGCTGGCCTTTAATGCAGCTGTGGGTGTTTCATCGGGATTCTCTAAGAAGATGGAGATTGTTGGTGTGGGCTACAGGGCCAAACTTGAAAAGGATAATTTGGAGTTGAATCTGGGATATTCTAAACCTGTTGTCTACAAAATACCTGAAGACATTGAAATCGAATTGGAAAAACCTACATTGTTTACGGTTAAGGGAATCGATAAACAGCGGGTCGGGCAGGAAGCACACAAAATACGAAGTTTCAGGAAGCCTGATCCCTATAAGTTAAAAGGAATTCGCTATGTGGGCGAGCGTCTCATTAAAAAGGAGCGCAAAGCAGGAGTGAGCGATGTTTAAAGATAAAGCCACGGTCAACAAAAAGGCACATAGAAGAATAAGAATGAGGATCCGGAAAAAAATTCAGGGAACTCAAGAGAGACCTAGAGTATTTGTTCGGAAGAGCAATCGTTACATTTACACGCAGGTCATTGATGACACCAGCCATACAATATTGACAACAGCCTCAACCCTGGAAAAAGAATTCAGGACAAAAAACAAAAACTCAAACAATGTGGAATCGTCCAAAGCTCTCGGAAAAACACTTGCGAAAAGACTGAAAACGAAGAAGATAAAAACCATCGTGTTCGACAGAGGATTATACCCTTATCACGGCCGCATCAGATCGTTGGCTGAAGCCCTCAGGGAAGAAGGGATTATTTTTTAACTTGGAGGATAAAGAGTGGCAGAAAAAAGATTTAGGCCAGATAATGAAGGGCTAGAGCCCGAATTAAAAGACCAGGTAATTTCCATCCGGAGAACGACAAAGGTCGTCAAAGGAGGAAAAAACTTGAGTTTTTCTGCACTTGTTGCCGTAGGTAATGAAAATGGAAAGATTGGGATTGGCAAAGGCAAGGCCCGAGAAGTCCCTCCTGCAATCTCTAAAGCTGTCGAAGATGCAAAAAA
>CAZEWV010000210.1:0-3572 GCA_964516025.1 uncultured Eubacteriales bacterium | reverse complement strand
GGTCTGCGGAAGATCAGCTCATCGGTTGTGCGTAAAGACTGCCCTGAGATTAGGGGCATGATTAATAAAATTGTTCATCTGGTAAAAGTGGAGGCTATTGATTAAAAATGAAATTGAGTAATCTTCATCCTGCTAAGAATTCCCGTAAAAACAGAAAGAGAGTGGGGCGCGGGCCTGGCTCCGGGAAAGGGAAAACGGCCGGACGTGGGTCAAAAGGCCAAAAGTCAAACTCCGGATACTCGAGAAAACGAGGATTCGAGGGAGGACAGATGCCTCTTCACCGCCGGCTTCCTAAAAGAGGTTTTACCAATATATTCAAGAAAGAATACAGCGAGGTAAATCTCGATCGTCTAGGAGATATAAAGAAAGCAGAAATAAAACCTGCCGATTTGGTCAAGGCCGGGATTCTGAAGAAAGAAACCGAGTCGATTAAAATATTAGGTCGAGGCGAAATATCTTCTGCTAAGACCATACACGCTCATAAATTTTCTCAGTCCGCTTTGAAAAAAATCGAGGATGCGGGGGGAAAAGCAATTCTTCTAGGAAGGCCGTAATGCTCGATAGTATAAAAAATATTTTTAGTATTCCGGATTTAAGAAAGAGGGTCATTTTTACGCTGATGCTTCTTGCAGTCTACCGTATCGGTGCTCAGATCCCGAATCCGGGCATCAGTGAAGCTGCGCTTGCGGAATTCTGGGAACAACAGAAAGGGACGATCTTTGGAATGCTGGACCTTTTCACGGGAAGAGGGATGTCTCGAATGACCATCTTTGCTCTGGGCATTATGCCATACATCAGTTCATCGATTATTCTCCAGCTTCTGCAAGTTGTATGGCCCTATTTAGAGAGATTAGCCAAAGAAGGAGAACTGGGACGCAAGAAAATTACTCAGTACACGCGTTACGGAACCTTGTTCATCTGCGCGATCCAATCTTTTGGTATCAGCTTGTTCCTGGAAAAAACAACCAGCCCGGGTGGTTTACCGATTGTCCCAAACCCCGGGATGGGATTTAAACTCCTGACGATCTTAACTCTGACAACAGGAACGACGTTTATCATGTGGTTGGGAGAACAGATCTCTGAAAGAGGTATAGGAAACGGAATTTCCCTTATCATCTTTGCCGGTATCGTTGTCGATTTTCCTCGAATGGCCCAGACTGTGATGGGTCAGGTGAGAACCGGGGATGTGAGTATCTTGAGTGTTATTGTATTTGCGGCAATTATGCTTGCACTTGTCGCGGCCATTGTCTTTGTTGAAAGGGGGCAGCGAAGGCTCCCTGTATCCTATGCAAAAAGAGTGGTTGGGCGCAAAATATACGGAGGCCAGAGTACGCATTTACCTCTCAGGGTGAACACGGGAGGAGTCATCCCGATCATTTTTGCTGCAGCCGTGATCACCATTCCCGCCACTATCGCTCAGATGGTCAAAGTCCCTTTCATCCAGAACATCGCAGTTCAATTTGGTCAGGGGATGCCCTTGTATGTCGTTCTTTATGTGGCAACAATAATATTCTTTACGTATTTTTATGTGTCTATTATTTTTAATCCCACGGATGTGGCGGATAATTTGAGAAAATACGGAGGCTTTATTCCTGGAATTCGGCCGGGAAAGAATACGGCAGATTATATCGACAGTGTGCTTTCTCGTTTGACGCTGGTGGGTGCTTCCTATTTGGCAGCGATTGCTATCCTGCCTGAGATTTTGACTCGAGGTTTAAAGGTTCAATCCCTTCCCTGGGTGGGTGCATTCCTGGAAGCAAATCTTCCTCAGTGGTTCACACAGGGAATGAATATTGAATTTTATTTTGGTGGTACATCCATCCTGATTGTCGTAGGAGTGGCTATGGATACCATGCAGCAGATAGAGGCACAGCTTGTCATGCGCCATTATGATGGTTTCATGCGGCGCGGTCGTTTAAAGGGACGGAGGGGATGAGAATTATACTGATGGGTGCTCCTGGGAGTGGAAAGGGCACTCAAGGAGATTTTATCACCAGGAAATTTGGGTTCCCCAAAATATCTTCCGGTGATCTGCTCCGCCAGGCAGTAATAGACAACACTCCTCTGGGGAGAGAAGCCGAAGCCGTGATGAAACGCGGAGACCTTGTAAGTGACCACGTTGTTATCGGAATGATCAAAGAGAGAATCGAAAAAGAAGACTGCCAACATGGTTATATTCTCGATGGCTTTCCAAGGACACTATCTCAAGCTCTTGCACTCGAAAAAATGAGTCCTGAAGAAGCTGAAATTGTTATCGACATACATTTAGATGATAACGTTGTCATCGATAGAATCTCGGCCCGCCGCATCTGTTCAGGCTGTAACCATATTTTTAACCTTCTGCTGAAATCCCCTGAACATAAAGGGATCTGTGAGAATTGTGGAGGAACTCTCCTCCAGAGAGCTGATGATAAACCAGAAGTCATCAAAGACCGGTTAAAAGTTTATCATGAACAACGGGAAACACTCGTTGAATTTTACAAGGAAAAAAATGTTTATGCGTGTGTGGAAGGAGATGCGGATAGAGAGGACCTTTTCGAAAGCATCTGTTCTCTCCTGGATCGAACAGTAGAGCACGTGATTAAGGACGACATGGTTCAATGATTGTCTATAAAAGCGATAAAGAAATTCTGGCCATCAAGGAGAGCAACCAGATTGTGGCAGAGATTCTGTCTGATTTGGGAAAAATGGTGAAGCCTGGAATTCAGACTCGAGAGCTGGATGAATATGCACACAGCAGAGCAAGAGAAATGGGGGCCATCCCTGCTTTCAAAGGCTACAGAAGCTATCCTGCATCTCTTTGCACTTCGATAAACGAAGAAATTGTTCACGGCATCCCTTCTTCACGTGTACTTCAGGAGGGGGATATCATCAGTCTTGACTTTGGTGTTATCTATGACGGTTATTATGGAGATGCCGCTGTCACTCATCCGGTAGGAGAGGTCAGTCCAACCGCCCGTAAACTTATTGCTGCTGCAACCCAATCATTTTATGAAGGGATCAAAAAGCTGAAGGTCGGAAACAGAATTTCCGATGTTTCCTATGCCGTTCAGCAGTTTGTAGAGTCTCAGGGTTTTTCTGTTATCAAAATGTTTGTCGGGCATGGGATTGGGATGTCTTTGCATGAAGAGCCTCAAATCCCAAATTTTGGTTCCCCGGGACATGGTCCCAAGATTAGACCGGGGATGGTGCTGGCCATTGAACCGATGATTGCGGTTGGGGATTGGAATGTAGAGATTCTGGCCGATAAATGGACGGCCGTTACCCAAGACAAGAGTCTTTCAGCACACTATGAACATACCGTTGCTGTCAGAGATAACAGTGTCGAGATTTTAAGTCTGCTGGACACAGATTCCGATTCATCTTATTCCAAGGAGTCAAGGTATGCCTAAACAAGACATATTTGAGGCCGAAGGAACAGTCATTGAGACCCTTCCTAATGCTATGTTTAAAGTTGAATTAGCCAACAAACATGTCATTCTTGCCCATATATCAGGAAGGATGCGCAAGCATTTCATCCGGATCCTGCCTGGTGATAAAGTAGCGCTGGAGCTAACACCATACGATTTGAC
>CAZEWV010000209.1:0-5289 GCA_964516025.1 uncultured Eubacteriales bacterium | reverse complement strand
CTTAAATGGCTTTCATAACCAGTGGATTGAAGAAAATAAACAGCTCAGCTTATTCAATCCATAAATTTTTGGGGGAACTCCAGATGGGATTGTAGATTGATTCTATCGAGAAAATACGTTATAATAATTTTTTCACAAAGCTGACATAGGGAGTCAGCAACATTCCCTGGTTACATACACAGCGTGAGGATAAGTTTCTATGAAAACAGATATATTGAAAATGCGAAATATCGGAATCAGCGCTCACATCGATTCCGGAAAAACGACACTGACAGAGCGGATCCTTTTCTACACAAAAAAAATTCACAAGATGCACGAAGTGCACGGCAAAGATGGAGTGGGAGCGACTATGGATTCTATGGAATTGGAGAAGGAACGCGGGATCACAATCACCTCAGCGGCCACCCGGGTTGAGTGGCTTGGCAATTCCATAAACATCATCGACACACCGGGCCACGTCGATTTTACTATTGAAGTGGAGAGATCTCTGCGCGTGCTTGATGGCGGCATCCTTGTTCTCTGTTCGGTGAGTGGTGTCCAGTCCCAATCCATCACTGTCGACAGGCAGCTGAAGCGGCACAAAGTTCCAACTATTGCTTTTATCAACAAGTGTGACAGGATCGGGAGTGATCCCTACAAAGTCAGAGATCAGCTGGAAACGAAACTCGGACACAATGCCGTTCTTTTACAAATCCCGATCGGTCTTGAGAATAAATTTGAAGGAGTTGTCAATCTTGTATCCATGAAGGCTGTCTATTTCGATGGAGATGATGGAGAAATTGTCAGAACAACTGATATCCCTGCAGATTTACAGTCCGAAGTCCAAACGAAGCGGGAAGACATGCTGGATGCCGTGTCCATGTTTTCCGATGAGCTCATGGAAGCTGTCCTGGAAGAGAGAGCCACCGAGGATCAAATTCGGGATGCTGTGAGACTTGGGACAATCTCTAGAAAAATGACCCCGGTTTTTATGGGTTCTGCTTACAAAAATAAAGGCATCCAATCTCTTCTGGATGCGGCTGTCCACTATCTTCCCAATCCGGCGGAAGTGGACAATTTTGCCACTGATCTTGAGCATGAGGACAGAGAAATCAAACTGGAATCTGATCCCGATGCAGAGACTGTCGCCCTTGCCTTTAAACTTGAGGATGGGCCGTACGGACAGTTAACCTATATCCGGATCTATCAAGGATCTGTTAAAAAGGGGGATGAGCTTTATAATCCCCGGTCCAGCAAGAGTTTCCGTGTAGGGCGGCTTATCCGGATGCATGCCCACAGCATGGAAGATATCTATGAAGCCGGTTGTGGCGATATAGTGGCCCTGTTCGGAATCGACTGCGCTTCCGGTGACACTTTTGTCAAGCCTGGACTGAATCTGTCTATGACCTCGATCTATGTTCCGGATCCCGTTATTTCTCTTGCTATCATTCCGGTTGACGGGAAAGCCGCCGATAAGCTGGCTCGCGCGCTGAACCGGTTTACCAAAGAAGATCCCACATTTCGAACGTATGTCGATCCGGAATCCAACCAGACCATAATTCAGGGGATGGGAGAACTTCATCTTGATGTGTATGTGGAACGCATGAAGAGAGAGTATCGAGTGAATGTCGATACCGGAAAACCGGAGGTCGCCTATCGTGAGGCCATAAGCCAGCGAGTGGATTTTGATTTCACACACAAAAAGCAAACCGGCGGAGCGGGACAGTTCGGCCGGGTTAAAGGATACATTGAACCTTTAGCAGAAGGACTCTATGAATTCATAAACGAGGTTAAAGGTGGGAATATCCCAAAGGAATTTATACCGTCATGCGATAAAGGATTTCAATTCGCTATGAAAAAAGGCGCGCTCATCGGTTTCCCTGTCGTTGGGATTAAGGTCGTTCTCCTTGATGGGAAGTCCCATCCTGTGGATTCTTCCGATCTAGCGTTTCAGGCTGCTGGCCGAGCGGCCTTTAAACAGGCCTATGCAAAAGCCAAACCCCAGATCCTTGAACCGATTATGAAGGTCTCTGTGGAAGGCCCCTCAGAATTTGCGGGAAATGTTTTTGCTACGATCAATCAGAGACGGGGAATAATAATCAGTTCGGTCGAAGATGGCGTGTTTGCCCGCGTGGATGCGAAGGTGCCTTTGAGTGAAATGTTTGGTTATGCTACAACTCTCCGCTCGTTGACACAGGGAAAAGCTGAATTTACAATGGAGTTTCTCAAATTTGGGACAGTCCCCGCCAATATTTCCGATGAATTAAAAACTTTATACAGAGAAAAGGATCTATCGAATTGAAAGAGGAGATAATGCCATGGTCAAATCTGAATTGATAAAAAGAAGTCCTCTGAGGATACTCGAAAAATCGATCCAAGGAGGCTTGGGAAAAGGGAACATTGGAATCCTTGCTTCCCAAAAGGGTATCGGAAAAACGGCGTGTCTGGTCCATATTGCAACGGACAAGCTGCTGCAGGAGAAGCCCGTGATTCATGTCTCTTACTCCAGTCGGGTGGATTACATCATCAACTGGTATGAAGATATCTTTAAAGAAATCGCAAAGAAACGCCAGTTGGAATCGGCCGTAGATGTTCATGATAATATCATTAAAAACCGCGTCATTATGAATTTCAGTCAAGAAGGAACCAATACAGCACAGGTGCTGAAAAGTCTTGCAGCCATGATTGAACATGGAAAATTTGCCGCCGATGTCATCATTGTAGACGGGTTTGATTTCACTCAGTCCTGCAGTGAGGACCTTGATTTATTCAAGAAATTTGCAGAAAAACTTGGGCTCGAGGTGTGGTTCAGTGCGTCCCTTAAAGGTGAAGAACCGCTCTTTAACAATTCAGGAGTTCCTCATCTGCTTGAAGGCTGCCTCGCCAAACTGGATGTTCTGATTTCTCTCCGCTTTGAAAAGGACCATGTCCGGCTGCATCTTGTTAAAGACCATGAAGACACCTCTCCCAAGAACCTCGATTTGAAGCTAGATCCGAAAACTCTTCTCATTTCGGAACACGTGAAACAGAGGTGTGATTGACCGAACCTTTTGCATGTGATATATAGCAGAAAAATCATCTGTTGGAAGAGGTGAAGTCATGCTGAGAATATTCCTTTCTTTTCAGAAAAATGTTTTAAGTCATAGACGCTGGCATTCCTTAACCATGCTGCTTGTTTTGGCTTTTGTCTTCTCTATCTGCCTTCCTCCTTCCTGCTGGACTGCAGAAATCCAGTCCTCGGACAAGGACTCATATTTTCCCCGGAGAGGGAATTGGGAAAAACGCCGGCCTGAAGAAATGGGGATGGACAGCCGTCGCCTAAAAGAAGCGGTTAGTTTTGCCCTCTCCAATGAGTGGACTGGTCCTAAAGATCTCAAGATCTCCATCAGACAGGCATTTGAACGGGAGCCTTTTGGTGAACTTCTCGGTCCGACAAAAGATCGAGGTGAGACCAGTGGAATGGTCATCAAAAACGGATATATTGTCGCCCAATGGGGTGATACAAAACGGGTGGATATGACATTCAGTGCGAGCAAAAGTTATCTCTCTACGACCTGTGGCCTGGCCCTGGATGATGGATTGATTTATGATGTCCATGACCGTGTTAAGACATATGTTTTGGATGGGAAATTTGATTCCGAGCACAACGCAAAAATCGAATGGCACCATCTTCTGAACCAGACATCCGATTGGTCGGGAACCCTTTGGGATAAACCGGATTGGTCTGACCGGCCTCCGAGGAATGTCACATGGGATGATCTTAGGAACCGCCCGCTCAAAGAACCGGGGACGAGCTATAAATACAACGACGTCAGGGTTAATCTCCTTGCTTACTCGCTCCTCCAGGTCTGGCGGAAGCCCCTCCCCATGGTGCTCAAGGATCGAATCATGGACCCTATCGGAGCCTCATCCACATGGCGCTGGCATGGGTACAGAAATTCTTGGGTTCTTATTGATGGAGTCCAGATGCAGTCTGTCAGTGGAGGAGGCCATTGGGGTGGAGGCTTTTTTATTTGCACTGAAGATCATGCTCGTTTCGGGCTTCTCTTCCTGAGGCATGGTTTGTGGAACGGTAAACAGTTGATTTCAAAGCAGTGGATCAAGATGCTGCGAGTCCCGTCCCCGGCAAATCCGAATTATGGATACATGTGGTGGCTGAACACAGGGCAGACACAGATACCCAGTGCTCCGGAGAGCGTCTATTATGCCGCCGGATTTGGCGGAAATTATGTTGTGATCGATGAAGAGCATGACCTGCTCATTGTAGTGCGCTGGGTCGGGAGTACAAAAACACTGGACGGGATCGTTCAGCGTGTGTTGGCCTCAATTCAGTCAGATTGAACCTATTCATAGTAGGGACCAGATGGAAAACACAAAGGATAGAAAAAAAACACAAAATAAGCCCTCCATCGAAGTGACCAAGAATGGCCCTTACCTCGTCAGAAATCTTGATAACCTTGAAAATTCGAAAGGAGAAATTATCCCAGTCAAACCGTTTATGGCCCTGTGCCGATGTGGTCAATCCTCCAATAAACCTTTCTGTGACGGGACCCATGCAGTTGTCGGATTTTCAGATAAAAAAAATGAGGACAGAGTCCCGGATAAGATGGAGGATTATGAAGGAGCTGATATTATTATTTACGATAATCGGGGTGTCTGTTCTCACAGGGGACACTGTACGAATAATGTGCCGAATGTATTTCGAATGAGACATAAGCCTTGGATTAATCCTGATGTAGAGAATCCCGATAACGTGGCCAGCGTTATTGAGATGTGTCCTTCAGGGGCTCTCAGCTATATCAAAGACGGCGTTTTGCACAAGGACCTAAACCGTGATTGTAGGATTATCCTTTCAAAGGATGGCCCCTATGATGCTGAAGGAGGAATCGATTTCATAGACCATGATGGGAACACTCCGGAATCAAAAGAACATTTCACCTTATGCCGTTGTGGAGGATCAAAGAACAAGCCGTTCTGTGATGGGAAACATTGGTACATCAAATTCAGAGATGAAAGGAATTGATGTGAAAAAGAACCCTAATCCTCAACGTAAGCTGGAGGCCGTATGTGTCATACTCTCTTTGCTTCTTTTTCTTTTTCCGGCGTGCCGTGAATCCTCAAACACACAAACAGGGAAGAAAAAAAACAGTTTCCCGGTTGTTGAAACCACCATTTCCCAGATTCACAGTGCCATGCGCGCGGGAGAGATCACGTGCCTCCAACTGGTCGATATCTACCTGAAACGGATTGAGGCCTATGACCAATCGACACAGTTGAATGCCATTGTTATTGTCAATCCTAATGCGAAGA
>CAZEWV010000208.1:2947-5291 GCA_964516025.1 uncultured Eubacteriales bacterium | reverse complement strand
GCTTTTTCGGCATCCGCATAGGATTTGGCGTTGTAGAGAGACTGTCCGATTTTTGCCAGATCAGAGGCGATCTGTTTGTTCACTAAAATATTGTAAGAGTTGATGTAGGCCGTGGCCGCAGCTTTGAAATTCTTCTCTTTTTCAAAAGCTTGAGCCTGGACATAGTGCCCGGCTCCAATCCTCTGGTTCCATTGGGCCGGATCTCCGGCATCAGAGCCCTTATTCCTATTGGTCGAAGCAAGTTTGATGGCTTGACCCGAATAGTCCCTGGCTTTCGATAGGTTATTCCCCAATTGGACGTAGGTGGAAGCGACGGTGATTAAAATGGTGTATTGAGTGACATCATCAAAGCCACCAAGAGACAATGCTTTTTCACCGAATTCGGCTGTTTCCTGGGGTGGTTTTTCAGGGGCTGGAATGGTGCAAAGGAACGCATAGGCGAAGTTTTCATATTGAATTCCTTTACCAGCGCAGTTGGTTACCCAGGCTTTCAGCAATTTGTACTTCTCACTTGGGCTATTGGCGGTCATGGCTTTGGTATAACCTTCACTACATGAATCCTGTGCTTGGAGTGAGATAGACATCACGAGAATCACCAACAAACTCGACAAGATTACTTTCCTCATTTCAGACCTCGTTAAAAAGATTTGTTGCATAATAGCGTCTGGTTTCTTATTTGTCAATAGTATTACGTTTCGGAATTCCAGCTCGTTTATCAATTATATCAGAATAATAGCATTTCTATTATAACAAAAATCATACCAGATTGGAATTTTAGACATTATAGAGGGGATGAGATAAAATGGCGGCATGGATGCTGCGAATCAAGATTTTTGTGCGAAGTTTTCGAAATCAGTGGGAAAACCCCTGCAAAAAGATGTCTCTCTTCGTGAATTATCACATTTCAGGATTGGAGGGGCAGCCGATTATTTTTTCGAAGCGTTATCTACATCGGAGCTTTCCACAGCCATCTGTTTGGCCCGAGACTATCAGACACCTTTTTATGTCATTGGGGGTGGTTATAACATCCTGTTTGCGGATAAGGGTTACCGTGGACTCATTTTAAAGAACTCTGTCCAGGGACTAAAAAAACTTAAGGATTCTGAAATAGAAGTCCATTCAGGAACACCTCTTTATGAGGTTCTTCACTTCTGCACAGAAAACAGTCATAGCGGCCTAGAGTTTCTGGCCGGTATTCCCGGTTCAGTCGGAGGAGCGGTCTTTGGCAATGCAGGAGCATTTGAGCAGAATATTGGGGCGTGCTTGCGCAGGGCAACCATTCTGGATTCGGAAAACAATACGATCACGGTGGACAACGCTTATTTTACATTTAGCTATAGGCACAGTGGACTCAAGGAAAAACAAGATATTCTCTTAAAGTCCTCTTTTGCCGTCAAAGAGTCAAAAAAAGAAGAGATCGCAAAAAAAATCCAAGGCATTCTGGAAAAAAGGAAGGCCAAGCATCCTCCTTGGGAGATGGCCTGCGCAGGAAGTTATTTCAAAAATCCCATTTTTCCAGATGGAAACAAGATACCTGCGGCCAAACTTCTCGATAATGTCGGAGCTAAGGGTCTAAAAATCGGCGGCGCCTCAGTTTATGGACTTCATGCCAATTTTATTATCAATACGGAAAATGCGACAGCAAAGGATGTTCAGGATTTAGCCGCCGAGCTCAAACGGCGAGTTAAGGAGGAATATGGGGTTAAACTGGAGGAGGAAGTTATCTATCTTCCAGAATTCTTAACAACTCTTTAATTTTTTGTGCTGTTAATGTCTTTTCTTCTTTCGCCATATCAAGCGCTCTGTTTGCCAGCTGCCGGTAAACGTCTTCTATGCCGGGAAATTCTTTGAGGGCACCTAAGTGTGCTTTGACGGTTTGTCCATCCCCCCTTATGATCGGGCCCGTCAGTGCGGACCGGATGCTGCTCTCCTCAACATTTCTTAAAGTGCCGTCCAGCAGAGGGCGCAGAATTTGGACGGCCTTCTCTTCACTGAGGTCTAAGGATTTTAGGAGGGCGACGGCCGAATCAAGGAGCACCACAAAAAAATTTGAGGTTATGCTGAAGGCGGCATGGAAAATAGGCTTATCGTCGGGTTGGATCTGTATTGAACGGCCGCCAAGGTCACGGACAATTTTCCGGCCTGTAGTGACGGCTTGTTCCTCTCCTTCCAGGCCAAAATAGGTGTTATGGAAGATGCTGGGTGCCGCATGTTTAAAAGAAAAAGATTGTATAGGATGGAAGGATGCCGTCGATGCCCCTTTTGTCCTCAGGGGATCAAGGACCTCTGACGGAAGAAGTCCGCTGCAGTGAAACACGGTTTTTTCCTGCCAGAAAATGTCGGA
>CAZEWV010000208.1:0-2847 GCA_964516025.1 uncultured Eubacteriales bacterium | reverse complement strand
CTCTAAAGCGAGTACGTCTCTCCCGGCTTGAGGATGATGACTTCGGCCATATCTCCAACTTTTTGCTTGAACTCTTCAGGATCGACTTCGACGAGAGGGAATGTTCCATAATGAATGGGGATCACTTTTTTGGTTTGAGTGAGTTCGACGGCCTTTGCTGCAGACGCCGTACCCATGGTGTACCTGTCTCCGATCGGAAGCAAGCTCAGATCGGGATGAAAAAACTCTCCGATGAGTTTCATATCGTAGGTCAATCCTGTGTCGCCGGCGTGATAGATATTTTTTCCATCGAGCTCGATGACGACTCCTGCCGGGTCTCCCTTTTCGCAGGAATGAAGAGCTTGAACCATGTGAACAATGACTCCATTGTTTTCGACCGTGCCACCGATGTTCATCCCCTCGGTTGTAATGCCTTCGGCCTCTGCTATACCGGCAATTTCATGGATACAGAAAAGGACAGCGCCCGTTTGTTTTGCAATGGCAAAGGCATCTCCAAGATGATCCCCGTGGTCGTGAGTGACCACGACGGCATCCGCTTCTGTTATGCTGTCGGGTGATATCGAGGCAACCGGATTTCCGGTTAGAAAGGGATCGATGATAATTGTTTTTGAACCCTTGATTTTGACCGCGGAATGTCCGAGCCAAGTGATGTCCATGGATTTACCTCCTTTTTTATTATCCAGGGGGCCAGGTCATCTGTCGTCCCCCAAAGAGATGGAAATGTATATGGAAGACTTCTTGACCTGAGTCTTTCTCTGTGTTGAGGACTATTCTGTAGCCGCGGTCTTTGATTCCCTTATCGTTGGCGATCTCTCTGGCTTTAGTGAATATATGCCCAATCACATGTTGTTTATCTTCCGGGAGTGCGTTGAGAGAGGCGAAGTGGTCTTTGGGGATAAAAAGTATATGGATAGGGGCTTGAGGATTAGTGTCTTCAAACGCGAGAATATCGTTGTCTTCATACACGATCCGGGCGGGTATTTCTTTTTTTATGATTTTGCAAAAAATGCAGTTGTCCATATTGCGTCAGTCCTAGTCAGTGATTCTTTCCAGGTGTGCCCCCAGGGATCCAAGTTTTTTCTCCATTTTCTCGTATCCCCTCTCCAGATGTTCGGAATCGAAGATGAGAGTTTCTCCATTGGCTATGAGGCCGGCCAGCACAAGAGAAGCAGAAGCCCTGAGATCCATCGCAATGACTTCGGCTCCCGAGAGAGGGGTGCGTCCTTTGACGATGGCCTTGTCTCCAACAACTTCGATATTGGCCCCAAGGCGAAGCAGTTCATTGACATGGGAGAACCGTCTGTCAAAAATTGTTTCCGTGATGATGGATGTACCTTCGGCCTGCGTCATGAGAACTGAAAACTGAGCCTGCATGTCTGTGGGAAATCCCGGGTAGGATGATGTTGTGATATCTTGAGGTTTGAGGTTAGCCGTTCCTTTAATCCGGAGGGAATGGCTGTTGATGGATTCTATGGAGACACCGGAGAATTTTAATTTTTCGATTAGGGTGTTGAGATGGTCGGGGCGTGTATGAGTGAGAACGATGTCGCCCTGGGTGAGTGCACAGGCGATGAGATAGGTTCCGGCCTCTATCCTGTCGGGAATGATTTCGTGTGCAGCACTCCCAAGCTGGTCTACACCTTTGATCCTGATGGTCTCCTCACCTATCCCGTCAATTTTTGCACCCATTTTAACGAGAAGCTCACAGAGATTGGCCACCTCGGGCTCCAGAGCACAATTTTTTAGAATAGTTTCTCCCTTTGCCAGGGAAGCGGCCATGACAAGATTTTCGGCGCCCCCGACGGTCTTTTTTTCGAAGATAACCTCTGCTCCCCGGAGTGATTTGGCTTCAGCTCGGATATAACCGTGTTCCAGCGTGATGTCTGCCCCCAGTTTTTCCAGCCCGTGAATGTGAAGGTCTGTGGGGCGAGGTCCGATAGCGCATCCTCCTGGGAGAGAAACAATGGCTTTTCCGTGACGAGCCAAGAGTGGCCCGAGAACCAGAATAGACGCTCTCATGGCACGAACCAGCTCATATGAGGCTTCATCGGATTGGATTTTGGGGACCTGAATCGTTAGAGAATTCTCGTTGAGGTGATAATTTGCACCGAGTTCTTTGACCAGAGTGAGGATAGTAAAAACGTCTTTAACGAGCGGGATATTTTCCAGTGCGATCTTTTCTTCTGTCAGAAGCGACGCGGCGATGGCCGGTAGAACGGCATTTTTAGCTCCACTTATCCGGATTTCTCCTCTGAGCCGCAGGTTTTGGTTCCCAAGAATTCGTATCTTTTCCACTGTCCTCATTCTAGACCATTACCCCTCAAAATTCAATTTAAAATCATAAGAGATAAGGGTTTAAGGGTTCAAGAACCCCCAATTGTCATCGCGAGGCCTGTAAAGGCCGTGGCGATCTAATGAATGAAAGGATGAGATTGCTTCGTTGCACTCGCAATGACGGAGAGAGAAAGCAAGAACCCTTGAACCCTTGCATTATAGGGAGTTGAGAGCCTGGTCGAGATCGGCGATAATGTCTGCCGAATCTTCCCCCCCCACACCCAGGCGGATGAGCTGAAGGGGAATATCGGCCATCTCCCGAGCCTCTTCTCCCTGCTGCAGATGAGTGGATATGGCGGGAATGGTCGCGATGCTTTTGATCCTTCCAAGATCTGTGGCCCGGAAAATGAGCTTGAAATTGTCAAAGACTTTGCGCGCATTTTCTGGAGGACCATCCACACGGAAACTCATCAAATGTCCATAGCGGTTTTCAGCCTTGCCGTTTTCGTCTTCTGAATCGACCAGTTTCATGTAGTCTTTTGCCAGATTATGGAGAGGAAAATCCGGCAGTCC
>CAZEWV010000207.1:0-5332 GCA_964516025.1 uncultured Eubacteriales bacterium | reverse complement strand
TCAAGAAATTCAACATATTTCCGGATGACATCCTTGGCCTTTGTCACGCCCTTTCCAAAAACATATTCCCTAAAATCCAAAGCCTGAGCCGCAGCCATAAATTCGATCCCTAGGATTCCGTACGCATTATCAAGAATCTGGAAATTCTTTATGGCCGTATTCATGCCCATAGACACAAAATCCTCCTGATCGGCAGCTGCAGGAATGGATTGGATGGATGCCGGTGCGGATAAAATACGCTGTTCGACAATTTGAGTGTCAGCAGTATACTGGCTGAGCATCATTCCGGAAAACATCCCTGCTCCTTTGGTCAAAAAGGCAGGAAGGCCCACACTTAGCGCCGGATTATTGAGTCTATTCATCCGTCTTTCAGACAGAACACTGACCATCGTGATCGCTGCCCCAATCATATCCATAGGGAGTGAAATAGGAGTCCCCTGAAAATTAGCTCCCGAAATCTGGAGGTTTTCATCAGGGAAAAAAATCGGATTATCACCGACTCCATTCAGCTCAATCTCGACCTGTGTGCGGGCCCAGGCTACCGCATCATGGGCGGCACCAATGACCTGCGGAGTTGAACGCATGGAATAGGCATCCTGGACACGAGATTTAATCCTACCCTCTTTTAGATCTCCTCCCGCGATCAGTTTTTGTAGGGCTTTTGCACTGCGCACCGCCCCTGGAAAACCACGCACTTCATGGAGCTTGAGGGAATAGGGTTTCATATTGGCTTTCAGAGCATCCAGAGACATGGCGGCTGCAATTTCAGTCTGCTTCAACCAATTATTGGTGTCATAAAGGAGTAATGCACTCATGGCGGTAAGCAAATTGGAACCATTAATAGTTGCCAATCCATCACGGGCAAGAAGATCGGGAACTGGAATACCGGATCTCTCCATAGCCTCCTTGCCTTCCAGCAGCTCACCTTTATAATAGGCCTGTCCCTCCCCAAGCAAAAGCAGCGCTATCTGGGACATGGGAGCCAGGTCACCGCAAGCACCAACAGATCCTTTTTGGCAGACATAAGGAGTTACACCTTTGTTCAGCATCTCCACCAAAGTTTTCGTAATTTCAGGCCTGCAGCCCGAATTTCCATGGGCATGGACATTGATCCGGCCAGCCATTGCCGCTCGCACAAACTCAATGGGTGCGGGATCACCAATACCAGCAGCATGGTTATATATCAAATATTTCTGGAAATCCTTCATCTGATTATCATCCAAAACCATCTCGGAAAATTCCCCTATTCCCGTATTCACGCCGTACATGATCTCTTTGGCCTGAATTTTTTCCTCAAGCATCACTCGACATTTTTTTATCCTCTCCAAAGCCTTTGGATGGAGTTTCACTTGTTCATTATCTCGTGCAATTCGAACTATTTTTTCAATGGTCAAATTTGAGCCGTCAAGAGAAATCGTCATTCCTGCCTCCAGTTTTGTATATATGCTTGAACCTTTAACTATTACTACAGTCCCTCCGTGATGTCAAAACAACTTGCTAGAATGAAAAATTCGACATACAATCATGCTTCAGAAAATCTGAAAGGAGCCAGCATGAGAAAAAGAGGTTTTTTAATACTGATATGTCTTTTGTACTGTCTGCCGTTGGCTTCAGCTGACATCGACAGCCTTTCTCAAATCTTCCAGCTTAGTAGAGGGCTGCTTGACCGGGATGGTGATTCTTATGCAGAAACAATCGCACTACGAATCATAATCCCGGACTTTCCAACGGCTGAAGAACTGGCGGTGGCTTCAGACATCGCGGCCCGCGCCAACCTGGAAAGCCTCATCATTAACTTTGGACTTGTGCAAAAGGAATCTGACATGCTCACAGGAGAGAATCCTAGGCACACATCCATTCTTATTGGAACGAATTTGAACCTCGTCAAAATACTTGGCAAAAACAAAAAACTGAATCTCGAAAATTTAGACAGCGATCAAGGACTAATTTCTCTCTATCCCCAAAACGGCCAAACTTATATTATTCTCGCCGCCGGGTCAGAGGAAGCCCTTTTAAAAACGGGAAGAGCCTTTTTTCTCCGGTGGCCATACCTCTGGGATATTTGGGGACGGGAGGAAGGTGATACTTATCAAACCGTAGAGGAAAATTTGGAGGAGTTCTTGAAAAACATCGGCTCAGATTTCAAGGACATTTCTATTCAATCCGTATCTTATAAATTCCCTTCTATAACATCTCCCCATGAGGCCATCAAAAGATTGAGATTCAATACCGGAGAGATCAAAAACCTTTCTGTGAGGATCGATTTTTCAAATCAAGACCATATGGAAAACGCCCGCAAGGCTTTTGAAGCCCTTCAACAAAGCCATAGAAAAGGAGACCGGACTGATATGCTCAATTATTCCGGATGCAGCCAAATATCTATCCAAATGAACAGTGAGAAGAGCCATTCGGATGTGACTATTAGAAGAATTGGACTTCCAAAAAGAATACTTACGCCATCCTACAAATCTCCCATCAGGCCCAGTCGATCCGGCAAGAGTTTTGATCTGCTCAATCTTTTTTCTACACAAGGCGTGTTTTTGGATAGAGACAAGGATTCTCATGCCGATGGTTTGGACACACGTCTCATTATTTCTCACAGCCAAAGTTATCCAGGCACTGACAAATTGGCTTCCCGTCTTGTCCTGGACACAACCGGTGCATCCTTTCCCATCGTCCAGCTCGATACAGAAATCGAAAATCCAAAAACGCTTGTTTCACCTATTCTTATCGGGAGAGACAACCTGTTCTCCATGGAGCTGCTCAAAACCGCAAAGCTCAAAATCCTTCATCTTGAAAAAGGCTGGGGGGCCGTTACAGTCGTGCCGGAAGCACTCAATAAGTCCAGTGCCTTGGTCATTACCGGCGCAGACATTGAAGGGATGGAAAAAACGCTGAACTATCTGAGCCGGACTTTTCCCTATTTGAAAGAATTTAAAGATGGAGAGCTTCGCATCCATGATGTCTTTACTCAACTTGAAAAATTTTTTAAGGGAGAAAATGGAACCGCTGAAGCATATTTTTCCATGCAGCTCAAAATGATCCTCGAGGAGATAAAGGACAAAAATTTTGAATCCGTGGATCTGGAACTCTTCCTCCCCCAAAAAAACAAAAGTTTTGAAAAGGCACTGCAGGACAATTTGCAAAAAACACTCCGCACCGAAAAGTTCCAGTTTAAAAGTTTTGCCCTCAAGGACACCAAGGTCATCTTTGAAAAACAGAAAGCCTTTGCCTGGGAAAAAGATGAAGCTCTTAAAAAAATTCAAGAAGCCACAGAACAGCTAAAGAAAACAAAACAGCCTGTCCGGATAAGTGTCGGCATAAGTGAATCTCCTGAAATCCGACAAAAATTCGAAGAGGACATCGAAGAATTCCTCTTTTCAGAAGGCATTCAAGATATGAATGTCGAAGTTCTCTCTTCATATAAGCAGGGTTTCTTCTGGTTGACGGAAAAAATAGCCCCTTCTCTTAAAGACCAAAATGTCGATCATCTCCTGATCAGATTTGCTGAGGAAAATGACGATTTTAACCAACCAAAACGATTCTACTCCGATCCTTACCGATGGCTTCAAGAACTCTATCCCGTGGATGAAATCATCGAGAGGGATACAAATATAACCCTTGAAAAGATCGAATTCGAGATTAAAAACCAGTCTTCACCTGTTTATGAAGTTCTGGCCTTTGATTTAAACAATCATGTCCTTCTTCAAGAGACGTTTTCTCCAAGGACGCGAGAGGATTTTTATCTTAAAGTTCTTCCCGAGTGGGGAAATGTTAAACTGACGACTGGTTGGGTCACTGTTCAACAGGGATCAAGGATGATTCTGGACACCTCTCTCAAGACCGACATGGAGAGATTCTGGGATTTTTATCAGGACGAAGTCCTTCCCGAAGTCTATTCTTATATACTAAAGAAGACAGGAAATAAGCCCGCTTTTACCAAACAGCCCTATTTCAAGAGGCTTTTGTTCGAGTTGTGGCTGAGTGAACCCGATTACAGGCTGGGCCTCGATGAGGAGATCATCAGCAGTCTGGAATCCATCCATGATGAACTCTATTTTGACACGCTTGATTTTATTCGAGGAATCACAGAAATTGAACTTGAGGACGACAGTTTAGCTGAAGACAGCTCCCGCTATTCTGCTCCGGGGAACATCCTGCCTCTAATCCATGCTTCCACTGAAGGACAGCCGGGTCGGGTCAAGGTGACTTTTGAGGACTGGCAGGCAAGATCACCGCAACTCATTTTAAAGTGGAAAGAAAAGGACAGGATTGAGCACACAAAAAAAATTATTTTTCCCAACTTCAAAATGGAAAATCCGAAGGTCCCAACATTTGTGTTTAACGGTACAGACAATTGCATTGAACAACTTTATGTCGAACTCAATTTTAAAAAAGAAACAGAATACACGACTCTTATTAACATCATTGAGGAACACAGGAAGCTCAAAGAACAAGAAGTCCTGGAAACGCCCTTTATTTTCCCACGTTTAAAATCTCTCATCCTCTCTCTTAAATTCGAGGACCTTGTCAAAGAAGAAATGTTTCCTGTCTTTCCCGGAGAAATGGATCCAGGAATAACTCCTCCGGAAAACGATCCATCAACTCCTATAACTCCGACAGATGAAATCATCTCTCCCAAGGAATGTCTGGATATAGTTAAAAAACTGGGGCGTTTGGATAAAATCCAAACCTACATTGGAGGAAAATCATTTGAAAATCGAAAGATTCCGGTTTTGGAAATATTTTCACCGATCGGAAAATACATATCCCTCCCTCGGCTCATTGCATTCAAACCTACGCTTTATCTCAGCGGGCGTCAGCATGCCAACGAAGTTTCAGCCACAAATTATATCCTTAAATTTGCGGAACTCCTCGCGACTGACGATCGCTATTTGGAGTACACAAAGAAATTAAACTTTATTCTCCACCCAATGGAGAATCCTGATGGGGCCGCCTTGGCCTACAGCCTTCAAAAGTTGACCCCTTTCCACAGCCTTCACGCCGGCCGCTACACGTCTCTGGGAATCGATGTCAGTAATCAGGTGGGATCTTCCAAACCACTCCTGCCTGAGGCTAAAGTCCGAGGTAGCCTCTATAATAAGTGGCTCCCTGATATTTACCTTAATCTTCATGGTTATCCTTCACATGAATGGGTGCAGCAGTTTTCCAACTACTCTCCCTATCTTTTTCGGGACTACTGGATTCCCAGAGGCTTGTTCGTCTATTACAGAAGTTTGAATCTACCCATCTATCAAAAATGGAAAATCGCAGGAGCAGAGCTTAAAGACACCATCATTCGTGACATGACGTCAAATCCGAATATCAATGA
>CAZEWV010000206.1:3475-5362 GCA_964516025.1 uncultured Eubacteriales bacterium | reverse complement strand
GCAGTCAAAGACTGATCTTTCCTGGATATTCGATTGTTTAACGTGTCAAGATTGCTTGTGCTAATCAAATCGAATCTTGCACCCATATTAAAAGTTATAGAGGGAAGAAGAGTAATTTCATTAGCGATATACACGCCAAAATTTTGTCTTTGGGCATCTCGAAGTGAAAATTCATTTATTTGGGAAGTGACATTCTCACTCTCATCAAACGTCCATTCCGTGCTGCTGTCCTTGAGACCTCCTCGTCCAAAAAAGTCGATGCCAAAACTCAGAATATGATTTTCAGCCACATCTTTGTTCCCTCTGATTTTGAATCCGTAGTTGGTCCCCTCAACTTGAGCTGAATTTCTTTTTTTAACTGACAAAGACTCTCGTAAATTATCTTTTTGGGTTTCAAGGAAGGAGCGCATGACAAAAATAGATGCGCTCAATGTATCAAGATAAAATTTATTTTTAACTACATAACCTAGAGTAAAAAGAGTGTTTCTTTCGTCAGGGTACCACCGCGGTTTTAGTCGTGAGGAGGGACTTGGTTTTCCGATGTCAATGCCCTGGTAGTGGAAAACAGTTAGATAAAGCAGGGAGTTGTCTCCATGTCTGTTCGCTTTAAAAAGAATGTCATAATCTGAATATTCCGACTGATCAATCCTTCCTAATGGAGCCGTATAATCATCGGCTTTTTTTCCATTGATCCCAAGCATAAATCCAAATTGTCCAAGTGAACCAGAAAAATTTGCCGATCCGGCTCTCTCGTTCTTGACCGTATTGTAACTGAGTTGGAAGCTCCCTTTAAATGGAGCATCGGCTTCCGGTGATTTTGTGACAATATTGATGATTCCACCTAAAGCTCCCGAACCATAAAATACGGAATATGGCCCTCTGTTCACCTCAATATGATCAATATTGTTAAGATTGATAAAAGACGCACTTGCTCCGATCCTCCTTTCGGATGTGATACGAACTCCATCTAATAGAAGGAGTATTCTGTGTTCGGCCAAACCCCGAATCGCCGGCACCATAGAATATCCCCCTTTTCCTACGAGGGCAACTCCGGGTATTTTTTCCACAGCTTCAGCGACATTTGCCGTTCCCAGCTCAGAGAGAACGCTGCTTGGGAGAATGGTGCGATGTGAAGGGAGGTTGACGTCAATAATGGAATCGGCCTCAGCCGTGACCGTGACTTCTTCCTTAACTGTCGCAAGTATGGGATTTTTAGCTGTCAAGACAATATCTATGACTTTTCCTGTCTCCAAAATAAGATTGATCTCCTCACTGAGAGGAATATATTCCGGATGTGTGAACAGGAGGACAATTCTTTCTCCTAAAAGATTTTCAAGAATAATTGTCCCATCGCTCTGTGTCTCGGCTGTGATAGATGTATTGATAACTTCCACATGAACACTTTCAATCGGCTTTCCATTTTGATTGATAACGCGGACCTTGATCGATTCAACAGGATTCGAAAAGACAAGAACAGCAAACATGAACGGCAACACAGCGTAGATCATACGTCGATTCATTCATATCTCCTAACGTACATACAAGAGTGGAAATGAGATGATTCTTCTTATATTGATTTATTACTTTACTTTGATTGCTGTTCGATTCGAATCAACCACAATCTCCCAATCTTATTCAACTTCTAAGATTGATATTATAATAAATATTCTCAGTATAAGGAAGAGGTAACGGGATCATTCATGCTAGTCAGCCTGATATTTTCTGATTTCCGATGGATCATCATTTTCCAAAGCTAAAGATTCAATGGTCTTCTTCAGGACGGGATGCACAACACCGGGAGCCATTTCTCTCAATGGTACCAACACAAAATTTCTTTTGTGCATTTGGGGGTGTGGAATTTTCAAATGGGGAGTTTGCTGAATGAAC
>CAZEWV010000206.1:0-3375 GCA_964516025.1 uncultured Eubacteriales bacterium | reverse complement strand
AACTTCCAATTGTATGCTTGAGTATATCAATACGCCCAGTGAGAAACTACTGTTTATTATGCAAGAATTAAAAATTATCTCGATTTTTTTTTTGATTTCTGCCATTATAATAAGAAAATGCAGAAAATCGAAAAGTGGAGGATTCAAGAACTCGCCATTGTTCTTAACCAACTGACTGAATTATTAAGACGCGGCAATCATACAGAATGGTCAAATGTTTTTTCGCATTATTATTATGAATCGCAAAAACTTCTTCTCCGGAAAGAATTCGATCTCAATGATTTAAAAAGACTCTTGCAGAATATCGGTAACTGCTTTATAGGTTCCAGCTCATTCAGGAATCTTACACTTTGGCAGGACAATCAGGACCGTAGTGAATTTCTGAATAAGAAATTTAATCAAGTCCGTTCAAGGTTGTTGGTTATCTTAGCTCAGATGGAAAATCAATCTGTCGAATACGTCAATTAAAAAAAAAATTAAATATCAAGAAGTCCAAATCTCTTTAAAATCCTCATGACAGAAACTGTGACCCAGAGATGATCTTCTACTGTCGATTTTTTTAATCCGGATTTCCAATAACCTTCAGGGGTTTGCTTTTTCAAAAGCCAGTTTATTCCGTGCTGAACTTTTTCATCCTCGACATCAAACCCAATACGAGAGAGAGAATCCATACTACTCAATATATCGGTCGCCCAAAATGGAAAGGTGATCTCTTCCCAATATCCAGCTAGATGCCTGTCTTCATATTTATCCGGTTTAAAGAAACGGCTTAGCAGCAATTCTCCCGCCTTTTTGGTCTGTCTGTGTTTATTCCATTTGGGTGATGAGGCGAGGGCACGCAGAACCATACCTGTGACCAAATGAGAAAATGGCATGGATTTATTAGGTTTGACCGGAGCAAGTTTAAGCTGTGCTTGAAGAGTGTATCGGGTGCGGAGTTCCGCCTTACTGATGGTTCTATAAGGAATGACCCATCCTCCTTCATCCTGTTTGTTACGTAAAAGCCAACGGAAGCCTTTTTGTACTCGGGGGTCATCGTCTAAGCCGAAAAGACAGAGGATCTCTAGAGTCAGGGCATGGTAAGTCGGAGCATATTCATTGAGATAGGCCCCTCTGAAATCACCTTCCTTTGTCTGTGTGGAGAACAAATAATCGACTAATTTTTGGATTCCCTCGTCTTCTTTGGAACATCCAAAATTATACAAATGAATAGCATTTCTTAGCGTATCAACAATATAGTAAGTATTTTCCCAACGGGGATGACCTTCATATTTTTTTTTGCACCATCCTCCATTAGGTCTTTGACTTTCAAGTATTCTGATCCGTGCTGCAAATTTTTGAAGGTTCTTAAACTCTCGATCAATAGGTACTTCAAGGATATCCTTTTTGAGCCAGTACAAAATTGGCAGATTTCCTCTTGCCAAAAGAAACTCAATAGCCTTATTCGTTTTTATCATTGTGGTCATTCAAATACTCTGAAGCTCTAGATTGTATGCTAAGTGATGTTTTCCTGTCAATTAAATCTTTATAAATCATTGATTTTAATTTAATTATGAAATTTCCTGAATTTTTCAGTTTTGGCATTTTTGGGAACAACTTGTATAACCCGAGTAGAAGATCAATGGGAATTATTCTTATGATGACTATATGAATTCATTCGCGCTTCGGCAAAAAATCAGCACGGATCAAGAATACAACAGCTTGGAGTTCCTTTGGCGCACTCCTTTTTAGCTCTGGAATCTTCAATTGCACAGCAATAATCGATACAAACTTCTGGCCTGTGCTGAAAGAGTTCTGTACTCAGGTATTTCATTCCGGAATCAGGAATGATTGTCACAATCGTTTTTCCCTCTCCAAATTCCTCCGCCAGTTTCAAACTCGCAAACACATTGGCACCCGCCGAGTATCCCGCAAATATACCCTCCAACCTGGAAAGACGGCAAGTCGTTGCTTTGGCCTCATCGTCAGTAACTTTAATGATTCCATCATACCTTTCATGCTCGAGGAGATCAGGCACAAATCCTTCACCGATCCCCTGGAGTCGATGATAACCCGGACTTTCCCCCTGGATAACCGCCGAATTGGCCGGTTCCACGACATAAACTTTAATTCCGGGATTCTTATCTTTGAGACCCAAGCTGACACCCATCGCAGTTCCAGACGTTCCGACTCCTGCCACAAAAACATCGATCTTCCCTGCTGTGGCCTCCCAAATTTCTTCGGCAGTCGTTTCACGGTGGGCAAGCGTGTTCGCAGGATTGGCAAACTGGTTGGGCATAAAATGATGGGGAGAAGAGGCCAATTCTTCAGCCTTGGCCAGAGTAGCCTCGAGATCTTCTTTGGTAAAAGTCCCCGGTTCAGCATCTCCTTGACTGGGGACAAGAACAAGTTCGGCACCAAAAGCCATCACCATATCCTTTCTCTCCTGACTCATCTGATCGGGTATGACGGCAATCATATGGTACCCTTTTAAGGCACAGACCAGGGATAGACTGGTTCCCGTGTTACCACTTGTTGGTTCAACAATCGTATCCCCAGGTTTTATTTTTCCCTGACGTTCTGCATCCTCAATCATATACAGAGCAATTCGGTCCTTGACGCTTCCACTTGGATTGTAAAATTCCAATTTTCCTAATAAAATGGATTTCAAATCTTTTTTGATTCGACTCATCCGGATCATTGGAGTATGGCCGATTAAATCCAGCATGTTTTCATATATTGTCATTCCGATCTCCAGAAAAGTCAGGGAGCTTTATAATAGGATTCCTAAATATAAGATCCAAAGAACGCGTATTATAGCATAATTACTATTTTCGATTACAATATTTTTGTTGTACAATAAATCGATATTTTAAAAAATGAAAAAGGTTAGGCCAATGAAAAAATTATTCAACTGGACATTTTTTATGATCCTCGCCCTTTTGAGCGCATCGGCTTTAGCCTACACTATTCACTATTTTATCTTTAAGGATGCCCACCATATTTTTCTTTACATGGTTGGAGATTTGGGTTTTTTGTTTCTGGATGTTCTGCTGGTTATCCTCCTTCTTGAACGCCTCCTTAACAGGAGAGACAAGAAAGCTCTTCTGAGTAAATTGAATATTGTGATAGGCATGTTCTTCAGTGAGGTCGGCCTTGGTCTCCTTAAGAGGATTAATGTGTTTGTTGAGAACTGGCAGGAATTGGAAAAAGATTGTGAAATCGGCTTGGAATGGAACAAAAAGGATTTCAAAAAAGCCATAGGAGCCGTCCATGAATTTCCCTTTGTGATAGATATCCGCATCGAAAATTTATTCGAATTACGGGAGTATCTTATTGCGAAACGACCCTGTATCATGAGAATGCTGGAAAATCCCAATCTCTTTGAACATGACC
>CAZEWV010000205.1:0-5388 GCA_964516025.1 uncultured Eubacteriales bacterium | reverse complement strand
CGCTCCTGATCAAGAACAGAGTGCCACCTCACTCTCCCTGACTTTGCATCACCCCCTGCGCATCAAAACCATTAAGTCCAATATCTTTGCCGTCAGTGGAACTCCAGCCGACTGCATATACATGGCTGTCCAAAAAATCCTGTCGAGAAAGCCCGATCTGATCATTTCCGGAATCAACCACGGTCCCAATCTTGGACAGCAGGACACCTCTCACTCCGGAACCGTGGCCGGCGCAACTCAGGGAACTTTTCTCCAACTGCCATCCATGGCCGTATCTACTATGTCGGACACCTCAGGTCATTTTGACTTTAAATCTGCCGCTGAATTCACTCATATATTGGCACAGAACATCTTAAAAGAAGGCCTCCCTCCTGGAATTACGTTAAATGTCAATATCCCTCCCCCTCCTGTCAAGGGGATAAAACTAGTTAAACTTGGACAGAAACGGTACAATCCCGAGATCGTTGTCAAAAAAGATCCAAGAAACAGGACATATTACTGGATCGGAACCGGCCAGCCTAAAGAAATCGGAGATACAGACAGTGATGTTATTGTCTTTAAAGAAGGCTTTCTGACAATTACACCTCTTCACTCAGACAGCACAGACTATACCGCATTGAAATCACAGGCGTTCAAAAATATAATATCCGGGATTAATCATGAAACTTTTTAAAAAGCTTTACGACTCAAAATGTTTGCGAAAGAAAGCTAAGGAAAAGAAAAAGAAATATGTTGTTTGCTCAAAAAAGTTTTTCTTATCAATTTATTAAAATTCGCAGAATAATAGGATTTTACATATCTCAAGTACAATGAAAGAAACAATAGGACTTTTTTTTAAAGGTATAGGAATGGGTGCTGCTAATGTTATCCCCGGTGTCTCGGGTGGAACCATAGCACTTATTACAGGAATATTCGAGAAACTTATCAATAGTATTAAGTCGTTTAATTTAACTGCAATACGATTACTGTTTACCGGAAAGTTCAAGGACTTTGGCTCACACGTCAATTTAGGCTTTCTAGTGGCTGTGCTATCGGGTGTAGCATTGAGTATTATTTCATTGGCCAAATTATTCGGCTTCTTATTTACTAATTTCCCGATTTACATTTGGGCCTATTTCTTTGGTATGATCCTAGCTTCGGTCTATTTTGTGGGTAAAACCATCGAAAAATGGTCGGTCAGTACAATCACTATGTTTGTATTAGGGACTGGAGTAGCTATAGGGCTTACTATTCTGAAACCGGCTTCCGAAAATAGCTCCTTCCTTTACCTGATCATTTGTGGAGTTGTAGCTGCCTGTAGCATGATCTTGCCGGGTTTGTCAGGATCTTTTGTGCTTATCCTGATGGGGAATTATGAATTGGTGATGATTAATGCTGTTAACGATAGGGAAATTTTAGTTCTCCTGCCGGTAGTGATTGGTGCCGGCTTCGGGCTTCTAGCCTTTTCCTATTTTCTGTCGTGGATTTTCAAAAAATTCAAAGACCAGACTATTGCCCTTTTAACTGGGTTTATTTTTGGTTCACTTGGTATTTTGTGGCCGTGGAAACATTCATTCAATAGTGCCGATCAGCTGCTGCCGGTAAACAAATTTGGCGCTTTTATCGATTCCAATGGAGTCATTCTCGAACATGTAGAGCCATTCAGTTATCAGCAAAGCCTGCCCGATAGCTTCAATTCTATAGTTTTATGCGCACTTGGATTAATTCTAATTGGCATAGTTTCAATTTGGATCGTGGAAAAGATGGCAGAGAGTAAAGGGGAGTAGGTTTTTTGGTTTGTTTCCCTTTTAGTCGCAGATGTCTTCTCAACTAAAAATAAATAAAATCCAACGAGCACTGGACCACCTCTCTCCCTATGAATCCCACTGCACACTCTGCCCGCATGAATGCGGGGCAAACAGATTTAAGGGAGAGATAGGGTTCTGCGAAAGTGGAGTCCTGGCAAAACTTTCCCATGCTGTTCTTCATTTTGGAGAAGAACCTGTTTTAAGTGGATATCAAGATTGTTCATTAGATCCTCTCAATAAAGACTCCCCTTGCGCAGGTTCCGGCACGCTCTTTTTTTCCGGCTGTAATCTCAAATGCCTATTCTGTCAGAACTATCAGCTGAGTTGGCTCAATCAAGGCAAAAATTTCACTCCTGTTGAGCTTGCAGAAGCCATTTTGAGCCTTCAAGACAACGGTGCTCTGAATATCAACCTGGTCTCACCTATGCATATGCTCATTCCTATCCTACGCGGCTTAGAACTGGCTTATGAACAAGGACTTCACCTCCCTATTGTGTACAACACCAATGCCTATGAAAAAGTTCAGACTTTGAGTTTTCTCGAAGGCATCATCGATGTTTATTTGCCAGATCTGAAATATTTCTCCTCACATGCGGCTCGAACATTTTCCAATAGGCCGGACTATTTTCAATACGCCAGCCTTGCGATTAAAGAAATGTTTAGACAAAAACCCAATCTGATATTTGATAAAAGTGAAACAGTTCAGGAAGGCCTCATCATAAGACATCTCTTTCTTCCTGGAAAAATCAGGGACTCTTTAAATATCATTGAATGGATCGCAGGAAACGTTTCTCTCTCGGCGGGTTTAAGCCTGATGAGTCAATACATTCCCTGTTTTCACGCACCAAAGGCAATCCAAGAAAAGCTGTCTTCGAAGGATTATGGGCATGCTGTAGAACATGCACAAAATTTGGGATTTGAGACCCTGTTTATACAACCCCATCTCTTTGAGAGTGAAGAGCACCTCACTCCCGATTTTGATAAAAACATCCCTTTTAAATGGGAATAAAAAGATAGTATCCTAAGGATTCGAGGGTCCAGAACCCCAATTGTCATCGCGGGCATAGCGAAGCGATCTCTACAAATGAAATTACCACGTCGCAGGGCTCCTCGCAATGACAGCATGAGATTGCCACACTTCACTCGCAATGACAGGTGTCGACAGTTATTATGAATATTAAAATTTTTGAGGGAGTTCAGAATCAGGAACGCCTAATCCTTGAGCCAGCTCTCTCAGTTTTGCCTGAATGATTTCGACATTTTCAGGCCCCATTCGCAGGAGGTGTTTTTGAGAGGGATTCAGACTTTCTAATCTTGGATCAACTATTTTATAGGAAACCACCTCTTTTGCCACTTCAATATCCTGGTCAAGCACAGGGACTTTGAGCAGTTCGGCCATGGCCGAAATGAGTGATTTCTGGAAGACATCGTCGGAATATCCAAGTTCTGTATAGGCCTCCTGAAGTGTTGGCCTGAGCAGCCAGTAAAGCCTGACAGTAAGCTTTGTATTGAGAGAAGAAAAAACATCGGCCACAATATTGTACCGTTTATAAGAAGCAGGATCGATTAAGACAATCCCGTCTCTGACAACGACTTCAAAATTGCCCGCCGGCTTAAAGAAGTCAATATGAGAACTGGGCGTTTCTCCATTGGCTATGTTTACGACAGCCGCCACAAATTTTCTTATCAAATCTTTAGATCTTAGCCATTGACTTAAAGCTGTATGTGATGACAGTTCAGCACCCCGCGTTCTGACAACATCATCACTTTGATCGAGGTCCACTTGGAGAGGTTCCGGAGTTTGGAAGTCTTGCTCAACAGTTTCTTCTTTAATGGGAATCTCTTGTTTTATTTCGACGGGCTCACCGAGTTCATCCGGCTTTTTCTTCAAGACTAAAAAATAAAGGGCAAAAACCACAGCTAAGAGAACAAAAAAGGCGACAACCGTAATAACAACCTTCTTTTTTTCATCCATAGTAATCCCTCCTCTTTTTTATTTTTTTGATAATCATTCTATTCACCAAATTCCTGACTCAATAATTTTTTTTATGGTAATATCTCCATTTTCTGCTCTAACAGAAATCCAGGTATCCCCCTCACCAATCTCAACAGAACTCTTATTCAACTCAGAGAGATTTTCAGGGGAAAACTCATTAATAATTTTTCCATTCGGAGCAAATATCTCCAATCTTGCACTCACGTCCGGTTGGAGATAAAGGGTAATCTGGCCATGGGTTGTAGAAAGGATGATTTCATCCTCTTTCCTCAGGTCAAGCAACCTGACTTCAACATTTCCCTTCTCCACAGAAACATGAAGAGAGCCGGAAAAATTGTCCACAGTGACATCTCCTTCCTGTGTCTCAACATAAACCTCCCCATAGAGGTCTGCTACCAAAATATCCCCTTTTCCATTCGTAATATTCTTTAAATTGACGGCCTCGGGTACTCGAATAAAATAATCAACCACATTTGAAGCCTCTTCTGCCGGAGCCGGAACAGTCTGGATTTTTATAAAACTTTCAAATGAATCGATACTTATTTTGGGAATGTAGTGATCAAACTTCAGAATACGCAATCGCCTTTCTTGGGTGCGGAAGATTCTCCTTTCGGCATACACTTCACATTCATGTTCCTCCCAACCGATAATTTCTATATTGCCGTCTTTGTTTTGGAGAGAGAGTGTCCCTCCAGGGGAGAACGGCAAAAAACTCTGAAATTCCTCAAAAGGTTGAAACGCTGTCGATCCGGGATAATCATAGACAGCAATAATACAGGAACCCAAAAATCCTAAACACAAGGAGAGAAATAGAATTCCCTTTAGACTCTTCTTCATACTCATATCTATTATATTATACGACAAGTACGCTTCCAAGTTCCAATTTAAGTTTTTTGATGTTTTTCCTTTTTTGCTTGTAACAAGGAAGAATATTTGTCATATTAGGTTTTTAATTTTTTTGACTGGATATACATGAAATCCTTTCACTCGTAATTCCAATATTCATTTCCATCTCACTCTAGGAGGTTAATATGGGCGGTCTTTTTGGAGTCATTGCCAAGCAAGATTGTGTCAGCGATCTGTTTTATGGAACCGACTACCACTCTCATCTCGGCACAAAGCGAGGAGGACTTGCCGTAAAAAATTCGGACAAATTTATCCGCTTCATCCACAATATAGAAAATGCTCAATTCAGATCAAAATTTGAAGATGATATTCTTAAAATGCACGGGAATAAAGGGATTGGTGTCATCAGTGATTACGAAGACCAACCTGTCCTCATTCGATCACATCTTGGGAACTACAGTATCGTCACCGTAGGTGTTATCCAGAATGCGGACATGATCGTCCATAAACCTTTTGGAAGAGGGGCCGTTCATTTTTCAGAAATGAGTAGTGGTGAAATAAATCCTACAGAGCTTGTTGCCGCAATCATCAATCAGGAAGACACATTTGAGGAAGGAATACAAAGTGCACAGGAAAAAATTGAAGGTTCATGCTCTCTCCTTCTGCTCACGGATAAAGGAATCTATGCAGCCAGGGACAAAGTCGGAAGAACTCCTATCATTATCGGAGAAAAGCCCGGAAGTTATGCGGCCACGCTTG
>CAZEWV010000204.1:1224-5393 GCA_964516025.1 uncultured Eubacteriales bacterium | reverse complement strand
AGGTTGGATAATGGATAGACCATTTCCAGCATGGAGTTATTGATGAAAATGTCAAAATCACCACTTATCCTGCTGATGATGTGGAAAGGATTCTCTCCTTTCATATTGACTTCAGCAGGATCTATGTGTTCCTTCCCCTTTCTATTCTCCTCAAAAAAAGGAATCGGAACGATCAATATCTTACAAGAAGAAAGATCAAGGTTATACCACTGTTCTAATTTTTCCACGGTGACGGATTTATTCACTATTAAAGTGACGTCAAAATCATCCTGAAGAGCCGAAGCGATGGTGCATCCATATTTTTGTGCCCCACCGATAAAATGCATAGCATGATCATATAGACCTATGGAGGGCTTTCTGTAACCATTCGCCAATTCCAACAGATTGAGGAAGTTAACAGCAAATTGCACACCTTTTTTTTTCTTGATCCGGTCGATCATTTTGGGCAATTGGGTCCGGGTCGACGGAAAAGAAGAATGCCGTACCCTGTCCAAGAGAGTTTGATTGGAATATTTGTCCATCGAGAAAGGATTCCCTAGATTCCCTTGTTATCTTCATTCCGGTCTTCAAGCATAACTTCTTGAATTTCGAGTATTTTTTTTGCAACATCCTCAAGCTCATTCAACCGGTCTTTAATTTTCTGTAAACTTAAAATCGTTGCCAGATTCATAGGGACAAGTTCCTTATTGAATTGATACTGTTTGGTTAATATCATCCGGGAATACGGATTTGTCATTTTTCTCAAGATTTTTTTAGCAAGGGTGACAACCCAGCCTATGACTTTTCGAGGAGATGAAATGTCTGTGAAGGACAGACAATCACTTTTGTCTTCGAGGGATGGAAACCGTTCAAAAAGTTCATGTTCCAGCTCGTCGAAATTGTACTCCCAAATTCCGGCATCCCTCTCAATTTTCTTCTTGACGAGTGATTCCACATCCTGGATACTCTCTTTTTCATCTTGAAGCCTTTCTTTAAGTTGAGAAATTAATTGTCTGAGATCATCTGGATTTGTCATTTTCAATAGCCTCTTGTGAGATTTCAAGCCGTGGTTGGTTTGCTTGATTCTTAAGAAAGGACGCATATTCGCGAGCACATTTTTCAATACTGCATTCTTCTCGGATAAATCGAGCCGCTTCCTTCCCAACAGAACGACAAAAATCATCTTCCTGAATAAGTGCTGTGACGAAACGTTTTATGGTTTCCTTTTCATCGATATCCGGATCGACCTTCAGTACTGAATAGTCCGGAAAATCGGCATAAGAACCATAATTTGTGACTAAAACAGGTTTTCCATATCCCATCATCCGCATCAAGGCTCCCGAGCTCTCCCCCATTGTAGGGTGTCTTAAATTAATACAAATGTCTGAAGCAGCAACGAGGGCTTCCAGGTCCCCAAGATCGAGATGGCCTTTTACGATAATATTCAGTTTTTTTTCCCCGATATAATTCCTCAAAAGATTTCCTCTATCTTTCCCTGCAATGACATAAGTAATAGCAGGATTGTTAAGTTCATCTAAAGCACGAAGGATAACATCAAAACGCTTGTTCTTGTTGATATATCCTATGGAGCTGATGAGGATACTGTCTTTATTGATGCCCAACTGACTCCGTATATGGTTCCTGTCAAATATTCTTTTGATGTACCCATGATGATTGATCTTCACTATGGGCCTGTGAAATCCATCCTGGATTTTTTCTTTTATAAAATTCGAATGAACAATGACAGCCTTCGCTGATTCGAGGATATCTTCATTTAAAGGATAGTTTACTGCTGCTGCGGACTCCCAGATAGGAAGAGTTTCCGGCCGAGCAATATTATTTGCTATGGATTCACCTCTCTCGCCATAATACTTTTTCTGCAGCCGGTAGTATGTTTCAAAATCACCTGTTGCATCATATTTTTCAGCATAAAATCCCTGCAGTACATAGTCATGCAGCACTACAACTCCGGGATGTTCTTTGAGAGCATCATAGATATATCCGTGCGCTTCATAATTATTTCCCATGTGATAGAGGAGTTCATCAAACTCGGATGGATCGAATGTTTCCGGAATATAAGGATGGATCCGAAATTCGTCTCGAACAGCCTCGTTTACAGGCTCATACCCCTTCTGAATAAACAGATCAATGTTAAAATGTTTACGGAGCTCAAACAACATTTCTTCATTATAATCAGAGATACCGGTCTGAATGGGATTGAGAGGACTGAATAGAGCAATCTTCAAGATTTAACCCCATAAAGAAGAGTTTTAATGACAGATTCCCAGTTGATATCTTTAACTTTGTTATATCCGCTAAGCCCGAATTTCCGGCTTTTCTCTTTGTTCAAAACAAGTTCATCGATTTCTTTTCCGATGTTTTCCTCATTCAGGGATTCAAGAATAATCCCACTCGATTTATCATTGACAAATTCCAGCGGCCCTCCTGCGTCGAAGCTGGTCAAAACAGGCTTTTTGGACAGAAAGGCTTCCAATGTAATATAGCCATAATCTTCATCCTGTGGAGCAAAAAATACGGCCGAACAATTGGCATACAGTTCCAGCAATTTCTTTTCTGAAACAAATCCGAGAAAATCGATCCTGTCCGAAACACCCCATTCCTTAGATAAGGCCTGGAGATTCTCTAATTCAGGTCCATGGCCGGCAATTTTGCATTGAATGCGGCTGTCACAGAATTTCATAGCCTTTACCAACAGGTCCACTCTTTTTAATGGATCCAGCCTTCCGACAGAGAGAATATAGTCATCAAATTTCCCTGAATAGTACAAGCCGGCCAGTTTTGGAGGGTGATACAGGGGAACAGACTCAATATTGTTGTATTTTTTCAACCTATTTGCCGTGTTAACGGAGTTGGTATAAGTCCTTTTATATGTACTAAGGGCTTGATTATCCAATTTGACAAGCTTTTCCCTCAGCTGCATATCCTTCCGGCTCTTCTTGTTAAATCCGGAATAAGGGGTCTCAAAGAGGTCATACATCTGTCGGTACTGATGGATCAGCCATAATACTTTGTTGTGATGCCGGACAAAATAAGAGGGAAACTTGGTCGTAATAACCAAATCGATTTTCTTGCCGTCAGATTCACTCAAATCAAGCATTTCCCATAAACAAATGCTTTTCATCAGCTGTGAGTGAGGATACCATTTGAAAGGAATATTGATCAGATCGACTTCAAATCCCCTTTCTCTCAGTTCTCTTATGAGTCCCATAACATGGGCTTCAGCACCACCAGAGGAAAAAGGGACCTGTGAGGCACAGACTGCGATGGTTTTCATCTCACTGGTTTCCCTGATCCGAGCCAATCTATTTTTGACTATCGGAAGGAACGTCTTGATTGTGTTGTGCATGTGTAAACTCGACACCATTAGACTGGAGGGCGGCCAATTCTTTTTTTATTCGCTGCACCTCTTCTAAGAGCCGCAGATTGATTTCTTTCTGGTTGTCCAACATAGGCTCTAAGATTAGGTCTATCTCCAGCATAAGCCTTCTACGCATCCCCTCAATGAGCCGGCGCAACAAAAATTTCCGGTCTGATTTATGGTGATGTAACTTTTTCTCAAGAATTTTTTCTTTAATGATATCAAATTGATCTTCGGCCAATTCTTTTTTGATGGTGTCAATACGCTCTAAAATTTCTTTTCGTTCCATTTTTTCACTCAGATAAGTTGATTGGATTATAACTGGGACATCTGTTTCCTGTCAAATGCAAAAGATGTGAGTTTTGATTAGAAATATATTTTTTTCTATGATAGACTGCCTTATATTTTAAAATAAATGGGATTATTCACGAGTCGAGGTTGCAGCAATTGTGTCGGTAGTTTTTATGAATAATTCATTTTAAGAGAGGGCACAAAGATGGAAGAATTCCAATCCTATGTACCTGAAAAATCACCTTACAGAGATATTTCAATCAAGGCTGTCATTCTTGGATCATTGTTTGGAGTCATCTTTGGTGCGGCCAATGCCTATTTAGGATTAAGAGTCGGACTTACAATTTCTACATCTATTCCCCTAGCTGTTATTTCTGTAGCGGTCTTCAGAGCCCTGACTCCCATTTTAGGAAAAAGCAATATCCTGGATGCCAATATTGCGCAGACGACGGGATCTGCCAGTTCCTCCTTAGCATCAGGTATCATTTTTACCATACCGGCTCTCTTTCTTTGGGGCTTT
>CAZEWV010000204.1:0-1124 GCA_964516025.1 uncultured Eubacteriales bacterium | reverse complement strand
ATTATGGTTGCAGGAGGCTTGCTCTCTTGGATTGGGATCATCCCTCTCATCTCCTATTTTGGCGAAAATTTAAATCTCCCCCTATTCCCGGAACAAACTCTTCCCATCGCCCAAATGACCGCTCAGGAAATTTGGAGCAGATATGTCAAACTCATAGGTGCGGGAGCCGTTGCTGTCGGCGGAATAATCACCGTTTTCAAATCTATCCCCACCATGTACAACTCTTTAAAAATCGGTTTAAAAGAATTCACTCGGAAAAAAGGCGATATCGTGGTTGAAACTGACAGGAGACAGTCAGACCTGCCATTTAAGATCATCATCATCGGAGTTGTTATTGTAATAGGAATACTCGTTATTGCGGCTGGTGTCCTCGGCTTTGAAGCATCCCTTCTCATTCGCCTCATTGCATCGATATGTATTGTCGTTTTCGCTTTCATCTTCGTGACTGTTTCGTCCCGTATCGTTGGATTAGTGGGTGTCACATCCAATCCAACATCCGGAATGACAATCGTCGCCCTGCTTGGAACCAGTGTCCTCTTTTTGGCCCTTGGCTGGACAGATCAAATTGGAATGGCTACAGCCCTTACTATTGGAACTGTGGTGGCTGTCGCGGCATCGATCGCGGGAGACACTTCTCAAGACCTCAAAGCGGGATACATTATAGGGGCAGCACCAAGGAAGCAGCAGACTTCTGAACTCATAGGAGTTGTTACAACTGCTTTTGCCATCGCTGCGTCGGTTTGGCTTCTTGGAGAGGCCTTTACATTCGGATCCGCCACAATCCCAGCACCGCAAGCTCAACTGATGAAAACCGTGATTGAAGGTGTGCTCGGTGGAGACCTCCCTTGGGGACTGGTCCTGATCGGCGGAGTCTTTGCCATCATGGTTGAAATGCTGGGCATCCCCTCTCTACCCTTTGCCGTCGGAATCTACCTGCCGCTCTCAACAATGACACCGATATACGTTGGAGGACTGATTAGACACTTCGTGACAAAAAAGGCCAAAGATGACGAAAAACGTGAATCCAAGGTTAAGGAAAAAGGAATTCTATTGGGCTCAGGATTTATTGCCGGAGAGGGTTTGGCCATGGTTGTTGTGGCGGCGTACGCCTACATTACAAAATC
>CAZEWV010000203.1:0-5406 GCA_964516025.1 uncultured Eubacteriales bacterium | reverse complement strand
GGGATGGAGAGGCGGGTCTAATCGGATAATGCTCGAAAAAAGGAGAATTCATGCCATGCGAAAATTTTGTTTCAGATCCATCTTCAAAAACCCCACCACCAAATCCTTTAGGTTTCCGTACCTCATATTCTGCACTACAATCGTCTTGTTTGTAGGTATACTGTTAGCCTCTGCGGTAATTACGGCCCGTGCAGATGAGCTAATCATGAAAAACGGGGACCGTCTTCAGGGAAAGGTTAAATCCTTGTCCTCGGGGAAACTGGTCTTCGAGACCTCCTATGCAGGAAATATTACCATCAACTGGGACCAGGTGGATCGTCTTACGGCCAAAGGTCCGCTGGAAGTCTTCCTCAGTGATGAGACCGTTCTCAAAGGAAGTGTGGCCGTCAAGAAAGACGGAACTCTGGTTTTTGAACCCGAAAGCGGTGCTCCCGCGCAACCCATAACCGCGGCTGACATAAAAACCATCAGCCTGCCCGAACCGCCGCCGAGTTGGAAATTTGACGCCAGAGTCAGCACCGGCCTCAGTATAGAGTCGGGAAATACCAATAACAAAAAATTTAATATTGACGGAGAACTAGGTCTTACAAAATACCCCAATCGCCTTACCCTGTATGGCGAGGCCAATCTGGAAGAGGCCGATGATAAGGAGACGGCCAATAATTCCCTCCTCACACTTGATTATAACCGGTTCTTGTCAAAGAAGTGGTACCTTTTCACCAATGGCCAGTACAAACGGGATAGATTCCAGGATTTGACACTCCTTGGCGCTCTCTCGGCCGGGGCAGGATATCAGATCTGGCAATCCAAAAAGAAAAATCTCTCTCTAAAGGTGGGTCCCAGCTATGTTACGGAGCGGTACAGCAAGCCCATGGCGAATTTTGGGGGTAAGGACGAACGGAATTATGCCGCGGGCTTTTGGTCAATAGACTTTGACATGTGGTTCTTGAATCGGTTTATGCAGTTCTTCCACCACGACGACGGGTTCCTGAGTTTTGAAGACACGGATGTATGGCGACTCCACACAAGGACAGGCGTACGTATACCTCTTGTGTCCAAACTGTTCAGCTCTTTACAGTACAATTACGACTGGGTTAATTCACCGGCCGACGGCAAAACCAATTATGATTCGGCGTTGCTTTTTAAGTTGGGTTGGCAATATTAGCTGTTGTTAGAATACCTCGTCTCCGTGATTAACTATTGCTAGAATCTTATGCAACTTCTCCGCAGGATGCCGAGATGTTTTGTTTAGCATAACCCCTTTGATTCATAAGAAATGAGGGTTCAGATGCCGGATTTACAGCTTCGGTTTCAGCCCATAGGCCTCAGAGGCTGGAAGACAGGGCCTATGCCTCGAAGCGTATCAGGATCGGTGCTTGGTTGGAGCCATAACCGTTGGTCATTGTCATTGAATGCGGATTCCAGGTTTTACGCTTCAATATACTGATCACTGATGACTGGCCATTGAACATTTTTTTGGTTGGGGACGAAATCCTTTATTGGAGCCCTTTTAATGGAATTGGTGGATATGGCCCTTTATCTTGTCGGCTCCACACCATTTAGATGATATTTTTTTCAAGGGAGGTCAAAAAAGGCCTTGACAGAGGGAAGAAAGCGTATTATAGTTCGAAACATGTCGAAATATCAAGATAAAAACATCCAAGAATTCGCCGAAATATTCAAGGCCTTGTCAAATCCAAACCGGCTCAAGATTTTTCTGCGTCTCATTTCCTGTTGTCAACCCGGGACCCTAGCTACGATAAAGGAGAGCGTGGAAGCCGAAGGATGTGCCTGTGTGGGTGAACTTGGGCAGGATCTGGGTATCGTGCCATCCACCATTTCACATCACATCAAGGAACTTCGTCGGGCCGGTCTTATCCGTATGGAAAGACGTGGACAAAAAATCGATTGTTCAATCGACCCTGAAGCTTTAGTTGCTTTGCGAGAATTCTTTTCGCAATAGCGGACGGCTTTTTTTTGGCTAATTTGTTCGACAGTTTTCGAATAATAGCAACAATAAACCAACAACATGGAGGGAAAAATGGGACCAGTAGACAATGAACAGATAAGAGATAGCGTTCGTGACACCTATGCGAAGGTTGCAATAGCAGAACATAATGTTTTCGAAGGGATACGGCCCACATCCTGTTGTGATCCGGCAGATAATTTTCCAGGAGCAGACACAAAATCATCCTGCGGATGCGGCACTCCGGAATCCTCGATAAAACAAATGTCCACAACCATGGGGTATTCCAAGGAAGATATGGATAATGTTCCGGAGGGTGCAAACATGGGACTTGGTTGCGGTAACCCTGTGGCCCTTGCTTCGCTCAAGACCGGCGAGACGGTGGTGGACCTGGGAAGCGGAGGAGGGTTTGACTGTTTTCTTGCGGCCAAGGAAGTTGGTAAAACAGGTCGCGTAATCGGTGTGGATATGACGCCCGAGATGGTGAGTAAGGCCAGAAAAAACGCCGACGCAGCGGAGACAAGTAATGTTGAATTTCGCCTGGGAGAGATAGAACACCTTCCCGTGGCCGATAACAGTGCGGACATCGTCATGTCCAATTGCGTGATCAACCTTTCTCCTGATAAACAAGGTGTCTACCGTGATGTCTTCAGGGTATTAAAGCCCGGCGGTCGGTTGTCGATTTCCGACGTCCTGGCGACTGCGCCACTCCCGGAGAAGATCCGGAATGATTTAAGTTTGGTGGGTGCCTGTATCGGGGGGGCCGCCACAATCGAAAATACTGAGGAGATGCTGAGAGAAACTGGTTTCAGGGATATAAGAATTACACCCACGGATAATAGCAGGGATCTGATCCGACAATGGGACCCCGCCAAAAGCGAAAAGGCCTTGGACTACGTGGTTTCAGCTTGCATTGAAGGCGTAAAGCCCCTTTCGCCATAAAATGTACTCTTCAACCGCATGCTGTGGGTGATCACCTCAGGAGGGGGATATGGACTTTTGGGAAATCTATGATCTTCATTACGGGCCTGTAAAGACATTCATCTCAAAGATGATCGGGGACCAGTGGATCGCGGATGACTTGACCCAGGATACGTTTATAAAGGTCCAGAAAAACCTTGGCGATTTGAAGGACGAATCAAGACTCACATCGTGGATTTACAGGATAGCCCGAAATCGAAGTCTTGATTATTTCCGAAGCCGGGCAACCAAAAACAACGAACAGGTACTGACAGCCGGCCTCCAAAAGTCAATTGAGCCTGTGGTCCAACTGCAGATTGAGCAGAACCAGATGAGCAGATGCGTTCAGGACAAGATTTATCTCCTCCCTGAATCACTCCAGGTCGCGTTGGTCCTTTCTGATACCATGGAAATGACCCATCAGGAGATGGCCGATATCCTGGATATTACGGTCAACAACGTCAAGGTCAGGGTTCATCGGGCTCGAAAGACCTTTAAGAAAATCCTGGAGGAAGAATGTACTTTTGAGCACGATGAACGGAGTGTGATGGTATGCGAGCCCAAAATCGATGACTCATGAAACGGAATAACCTACTGCAGGTCCAAATTTAAAAAAAACGCGTTCCCCTGTAACCTTTCTTTAAGACGATGCGTCTGTATAGATAAATGCGAAAATATCGAACAAATTGTCAGAAAGGAGAAAAGCAAAATGAAAACAAACACACACAATGAACCCGGAAAAAAGTCTAATGTGAACGAAGAAAAACCTACGGTGTTTAAAAGGATTAGGGCCAGGATCTGTCATAATTGTCCGGTCTGCAATCATGCCCGGAAAAACCCGGATTCCAAAATCGGAAGGGTGCTTCACCACAGATATCACAAAGACAATTGTCCGTTTTGGAAGGCTGAAAAAGAGCTTTATGGAGACGGGAAAATGAGGGACACTGCAGAGATGAATTCCCATATGATTTGGAAGGCTTTTTAAGACAAAGGCAGGGGGATTTTTTTTGTATAACTATTCGATAGTTTTCGAAAAATAGCATTTACACAGAAAAGGGAGAGGATATGAATAGAGAGATAGGCAACCGGGAAACAAACCGACAGGTTTTTTATGGAAATCATGTAAATAAGACTCAACCAATATCCGAAGATATATTTCCGGCAGATGCGTACAAAGTTATTTCGGGAAGAAAAAATGATGACGATTTGGTCATCCTGGATGTTTGTACACCCAGGGAGTTTGCAAACGTTCATATTGAAAATGCCATCAATTTGAATTTCTTGTCAAGAGGCTTCAAGGGCCAGCTCAATGCATTGGATAAAGACAAGACGTATTTTGTCTATTGCAAAGTGGGGGGACGTAGCAAGTTGGCTCAGAAGCAGATGAAAAAACTGGGCTTTAAAGAGGTTTACAATGTTATTGGCGGCACCCTCTTGTGGGAAGAAGAAGGACTACCGTTTGCATCAGGGCTTGAAAGTCCATCAAGATTCGCCCTTTGCCCCGTTTTTATGTCCATAATCCTGGTGAAGAGGCTCAGAAAATTGTTGCAGAGCGGGTACCGGTCATTGTTCACCGGAGGAGAAACTACAGGCCGGTTGGAAAATAAATTAGGATAGTGTCTGGGGGATTAGAAAGGAGGTCAGAAATGAACACGGAAGAGACAAAAGGCAAAAGGGATAAGGCCTGTTGCAACGGCTTTACGGACATTCCCGGGGATTTTGAGAAAATGGCTGAAATGATTAACAGTTGCTGTGGCAGCGAGGATGGCGCCACCGATTGCTCCGCAATGGGGAAAAAGATGACGAACGCCATGATGGAGATGTGCTGTCGCCAAAAAAATGCCAATACTGATTCGAGCCATCAAGGTGATACGGTCTCACCGGGGCCGAAGATGACCTGAAGATGGGATGCGAAAATATAAAGTTATTTTTGCGTAAACCCAAAGCAAAACGGTAGCGAAATCACCCATGGGTTTTCGTCTTTTGACCGGATTAAAAGCCTCTATAATGTTTATGCGAGTAGATAACATACTCTGCAAAAATAGAGGCTTTTTTACTATGGACAAAAATTGAATCCTACAAGAGGAATATGGTTGACATGCCATGTGTAATTTGATAAAAATCCGACAATAATCGCCTAGGACAGGTTTCTTTAATAATTCAAACATCTTAAAAGGCGTTATGGGAAAACTGCAAGGAGTTTTCGAACGCGTAATCCCCCTTGAAAAAATGTTTATAAACCCTGTCATTTTTATCTTTCTGGGATATTTCATCACCTTTCCCCTTTTCAGCATAACATATTTTGCCAAGCTGTGGACCTCAACTTATATCTACGATTTTACCCGAGACACCTTTGATCACGAAAAGATGTGGGAGAATGTTTGTGCCTAATCCAAAATTTGGAGCCAAATTGGCAATTATTTGGGGAAATGAGCATTTTTAACGAGGACTTCGGGTCTTCAATGCCGTCCTTGTCCTTA
>CAZEWV010000202.1:0-5406 GCA_964516025.1 uncultured Eubacteriales bacterium | reverse complement strand
CAGGATTATATTGAACCATTATTCTTCTGTGCCGATCTCTTTCTTTTACCCAGCGAACAAGAGAGTTTCGGATTAACGGCACTTGAGGCCATGGCCTGCAGTGTTCCGGTTATCGGAACTGAAATCGGGGGATTACCTGAAGTGATAAGTCATGGGGAAACAGGATATTTATTTCCCATCGGTGATACTTCAAATATGGTTGAAAAAGCCTTAAAACTTTTGAATAATACCGAAAACCATGAGTTATTTAGAAGGCGGGCCAGGAAAAGAGCCACACAATACTTTAATGCCGACCAAATTATTACCCAATATGAAGCATTTTATAAGGAAATACTCGAATCTGAATAAAAGATGAGCAATTTTGACTGGATAATACTAAGTTTTTTTCTCCTCTTCGTCGCCTCTTACGGGTACTGGAAAACCAGGGGTAAAAAAGATCTCGATGATTATCTTTTGGCGAATAAATCGACACCGTGGTATACGATTACACTCTCAGTAATGGCCACACAAGCCAGTGCTATCACTTTTCTTTCCGCCCCTGGACAGGCATATGTGGATGGTATGCAATTTATACATATCTACTTAGGCCTGCCAATCGCAATGGTCATTCTCTGCAAAACAGCCGTGCCTCTTTTCCATAAATTGAAAGTCTACACCGCCTATGAATATTTAGAACAACGATTTGACCTGAAAAACCGGACATTGGGAAGTATTCTCTTCTTAATTCAACGAGGATTGGCTGCAGGATTCACAATTTTTGCCCCGGCTCTCATTCTTTCTATTATTCTCGGATGGAATATCCACATCACAATTTTTTTGATTGGGACTCTAGTAATCGTCTATACGGCTTCCGGCGGTACGGATGCCGTTAATAAAACTCATAAACTGCAAATGATCATTATAACGGTGGGAATGGGTGCGGCATTCGTTATGATTTTTCGCCTCTTACCAAGTGACATCTCATTTCTTGACGCAGCCCACGTTGCAGGCAAATTGGGAAAACTTAACGTCATTAATTTTAATTTTGACTTGAGCAGTAAATATAATATTTGGACAGGCATAATTGGTGGAACATTTCTTGCCCTCTCGTATTTTGGGACGGATCAATCCCAGGTCCAACGTTATCTTTCCGGACGATCAGTCACTCAAAGCCGAATAGGCCTCCTAGCCAATGGCGTTTTAAAAGTACCCATGCAGTTTATTATCCTTTTTATAGGTACAATGATTTTCGTTTTTTATCAATTTGTAGTTCCTCCGCTTTTTTTCAACTCCGCTGAAACAGATAAGGTGAAAAACAGCTCTTATGCGGAAGCCTATCAGGAATTGGAATCAGATTATAATCAGGTACATTCGGCAAAACAGGATCAAATTCGGGATATGCTGGCAGCCATGGAGGCCGGTTCTGATTCAGAAATAGATCTGGCTGTCCAACAGGTCAAAGATTCACAAGATTCGGAATCAGACATTAAAGATGAAGCGATTAACCTCATTCAAAAAACAAATCCGGATGCTGACACAAATGATACGGATTATATTTTTCTTAGTTTTGTCATTGATTATTTGCCCGCCGGGCTCATTGGACTTATATTAGCGGCTATTCTCTCTGCATCAATGTCATCCACTTCTGCGGAACTCAATGCATTGGCTTCAATAACTGTAATCGATATCTACAAACGTATATTTAAAAAGAACGGTTCGGAAAGACATTATCTTTTTGTATCCAAACTGGCGACTGTTTTCTGGGGTTTGTATGCAATTACTTTTGCATCTTTCGCCAGTTATATTGGGTCATTAATCGAAGCCGTAAATATCCTTGGTTCTCTTTTTTACGGAACGATTCTGGGTATTTTTTTAGTGGGCTTCTTTTTCAAAAAGATCGGTGGACATGCCACTTTTATTGCGGCCATTATCGCAGAGCTAACGGTATTGGGGTGTCATTTTTTCACACCGATTCCCTATCTATGGTTTAATGTTATCGGTCCTGTTGTTCTGGTTGTTATTGCTTGTATAATAAATCCTTTCTTTTCAGAGAAAAAGACATCCTTAGCTTAAAGCTCGATCAGTTTTTTTACATAAGAAATATTCCTTGAATTTTCTTCAGTGTCAATCAAGATGCCCGGCTTTCTTGAACCATTCCACAGTGATCTTTGCCCCTTCTTCCAAGGATGTCTCTGATCGGTATCCAAAATCTCTCTCTGCTTTAGAGGTGTCATAACACCATTCGAATTGGCGGGCATAGGAATGCACCAACCACCTTGTCAAAGGGGGGGCTGTGGTTTTGATTTTGCAGAAAAATTCCACCACTGCGGCTATAGAATAAAGAAAAACGTAGGGCAGCCGGATTCGGATCAAGTTCTGTCGAACAGCCTTTGAAAAGACCCTTATAATTTCCGAGAGGAAATAGATCCTGTTCTCTCCAATAAGATAGATTTCTCCTTCAGTCTGAGGATGTTCACAAGCCTGGATTATTCCTCTAACAATATCGTCAATAAAACCCAGCGACAATCTTCCTTGGATAAAGTCGGGCAAAAATCCTTTCTTGGCCACTCGGCAGATGAGGAAGAGGCTGTTTAGACCACGAGGTCCGAAAACCTGCACTGGCCGGATAATGGTTGTCGGATAAATATTCTGAGGAGACATCAGGAACTGCTCAGCCAGAAGTTTGCTTTTGCCATAATCGTTAATAGGCCGGCACAGGCACTCCTCATTCATTATTTTTTCTCCGGTAGGACCGGAGACAGATGCACTGGAAACATACAGGAACCGTTTCAGATGAATTTTTTTTGACTTACAGGCGTTCACAATATTTTTTGTTCCAACGTAATTTGTTTTAAAGAGGGAATCGGGATTCCGGTTGAACAAAATGCCGGCGAGATGATAGATCACTTCGACACCATCAACAGCCCGTTCCAGCGCATGGGAATCTGCTAAGTCTCCTCTTATGACCTTGAGGTCGAGGCTCTCCAGGTGAAACGTGTTGTCTTCAGGATGGGCAAGGCATACAATTGAATAGCCTTTCTCTTTTAGAGCCTCCACCAAATGACTCCCTATAAAACCAGCGGCACCCGTAACCAAGACTTTTGTATTTTTATTCATCATCGACCTGTTAACGTCTCAACGTTATTAGTTTTTACCTCAATCGGGTTCATACCGTCAACTGAGGATTTCAGATTATCTTGACGTTCGTGTGGAAATTAAATACTCTAGAGCAGCAAAATGAGCCATAAAAGAGAAAGACACTTCGAGCGGATTGCCGGAGAAATAAAAGGTTCGGCGCGAAAAAATCTGAAGATTATTATAGGAAGTTTTCCATGAAATTAAAGACTTATCTATTATTTATTCTTGTCATTCTATACATTTCTTTGGGAGCTTCACCGGCTTTTTCTGAAAACATTCCCGATCCCGAGACCTTTTTCGGGCACAAGCCCGGTGCGGATTTTAAGCTGATCAGATGGGAAAAACTCCACGAATATTTTGATATGCTGGGAAAAAATTCAGACAGAATTCTCGTGCAGGAGTTGGGCAAAACAACCATGGGGAATCCCTTTCTTCTGGCTGTCATCTCCTCCCCGGAGAATTTATCCCAGCTTGACAAGTATAAAGACATTGCAAAGAAACTCGCCAAAGGCAGAATCACTGAAAAAGAAGCCGCAGAATTGGCCGTAGAGGGAAAGACCATCGCCCTGGTCACATGCAGTATGCACGCCTCTGAATGCGGACCCACACAAATGTCCCCGGAGCTGGCCTATGTGCTGGCTACGGACAGTTCTACCCAAATACAAAACATACTGGAGGATGTGATATTTCTGCTGGTTCCAAGTTGGAATCCGGATGGCAATATCCTGACAACAGATTGGTATAGGGAGAATGTAGGGACTCCTTATGAATCGGCCCCAATGCCCTGGCTGTATCACTACTATGTCGGCCATGATAACAATAGAGATGCTTTTATGCACAACCTGGTGGAAACCCGGTACGTCAACAACATCCTCTACCATGAATGGTTTCCTCAGATCTTTATGGACATGCACCATATGGGAAATTCCGCAGCCCGTCTTTTTCTCTCTCCTCTGTATGATCCCCGGCATGAATCTCTGGACCCTTTACTCACCCGCGAGGTTGAACTGACCGGCGCCTATATGCGGACTGTATTAGAAGAGCAGGGAAAAATTGCCGTCATGCACTATGCTCTCTGGAACCACTGGCGTATGTCGGCTATTCATACTTGCGCATTATGGCATAATGTCCCAACCATTCTCTTCGAAGCAGCGGCCATCCGAATGGCTACCCCCATCTTCCAAAAAGCCGAGGATCTCGCTCCCCGGAACAGAGGAGGACTCGGCACTTTGGGCAACACCCAGACCATTAATTACCCCAGTCCCTGGCCGGGTGGATGGTGGAGACTTCGGGATATTGTGGAATATTCCTATTGGTCGACCATAGGATTCCTGGAAAGCGGGGCCAAACACAAGAACAAATACCTTTTGAACATGTACCGTATGGCTCGGAATTCTATAGAAAAAGGGAAAAACGAAGCGCCCTATGCCTATGTCATCCCTCAAGATCAAAAAGATCAGAATACCGTGGTAAAAATGATCAATATTCTCATTTCCGGCGGGATAGAAGTCCATCAAGCCACACAATCCTTTCAAGCTCAAAACAAAGAATATCCGGAAGGGACCTATGTCGCACTGATGTCCCAGGCATACCGTCCCTATCTCATCGATCTCCTGGGCCCACAGATCTACCCGGACCGCAGACAGTATGAGGGCGGCCCTCCGGAAAGTACTTTTGATCTCACAGGTTGGACCCTTCCTTACCAAATGGGAGTGGAAGCAATAAAAGTGGACCCTCAGTTTGAGGCCCAGTTAAAGCCGATCAAAAATGCTGTCGCTCCTGAGGGAAAAGTCAGCGGGAACACAAAGACCTATATTTTGGATCACAATGTCCTGGACAGCTACAGAGCTGTCAACCGGCTTTTAAAAGAAGGCGCCAATGTGTCCTGGGCAACGAATTCCTTTACCTCTGAAGGAAAAACTTATCCGGCCGGAGCCATCATCGTTTCCGGCGAAGGAACACGGGAAAAACTCCAATCCTTAGCCAAGGAATTCAACCTCCAAATTCAGGCCGGAACCGCTCCCCGAGAACTTATGCCGCTTAAACCTCTCCGGTTGGGGCTGTATAAACCCTGGGTTGCCAATATGGACGAGGGTTGGACACGATTTATTTTTGACAATTGGGAATTCCCCTATTCAACCCTTCACGATGCAGAGGTTCGAAGAGGAAGTCTTAAACAAAAATTCGATGTCATTCTGCTCACAAATGTCCGTTCTTCGCGCATTATCAAAGGACATGCAGAAGGAAGGGTACCTCCCCAATATGCCGGAGGCATCGGGGCAGAGGGTT
>CAZEWV010000201.1:0-5418 GCA_964516025.1 uncultured Eubacteriales bacterium | reverse complement strand
TTCGATATGACCCATGCGCTCTCGACGGACTTTCGAACGTGTCACTTCAACACCGCAGCGCTCACAGATGATACCTCTGTACTTCATCCGTTTATACTTTCCGCAAAGACATTCAAAATCATTGATGGGCCCGAATATCTTGGCACAGAAGAGTCCATCCTTCTCAGGTTTAAACGTCCTATAGTTTATGGTTTCAGGCTTTGTGACTTCGCCCCAGGACCAGCTTCGAATTTTTTCGGGTGATGCGATGCTGATGCGAACCTGGTCAAAATCAAGTTTCGGCTTGCCTCCCATTGCTTGCCTCATATCCATCATTTGTCTCCTTCTAAAATTTGAGGGACATCAATTCCCCAGGGCAGTATTTCTTGTTTATCCGATTTTTCTAATTCGACATTCAAACAAAGACTCTGAAGCTCTCTGATAAGAACATTCACAGATTCAGGCAGGCCTGGAGTAAAATCCAAATCGCCTTTAACTATGGCCTTGTAGATTTGGGCGCGGCCTTCGACATCATCTGACTTAGCTGTCAGCAGTTCTTGGAGTGTGTAGGCTGCTCCGTAGGCTTCCAGTGCCCAGACTTCCATTTCTCCAAAACGCTGTCCGCCGAATTGAGCTTTTCCACCTAACGGCTGCTGAGTAATCAGGGAGTAGGGACCGGTCGATCGCGCATGAATTTTATCATCGACGAGATGATAAAGCTTCATGATATAGATATATCCAATGGTCACTTCATTATCAAACTTCTCTCCTGTGATCCCGTCAAAAAGATCAATTTTTCCGGATGGAGGAAGATTCGCTTCTCTGAGGAGATCTTTAATCTCATTCTCAGAAATTCCATCAAATACCGGAGTGGATACCCAAAGCCCAAGTTTATTAGCTGCCCATCCCAGATGGGTTTCTAATATCTGGCCCACATTCATCCTAGAAGGAACACCAAGAGGATTGAGCACGACTTCAACCGGTGTTCCGTCAGGCAGACTGGGCATATCTTCTTCTGGGACGATTTTGGCAATAATCCCTTTGTTTCCATGGCGGCCGGAGACCTTATCTCCCACGGACAGTTTCCTCCTCATGGCAATGTAGACTTTTATGACCTGGATGACTCCGGGTGACAATTCATCCCCCTTTTTCAGAGTATCCGTTTTCTCTTTGTGAGTCGTTTTAAGGGCCTCGATCTGTCGTTTGACTTTTTTCTCAATATCCTCAATTTTTTCATTCCGTTTGGTGCCCGTATCCAATTTTAGCTCTTTCAGATCCTTTGGGTTAAGCTTCTGGAGAATCTTTTCTGTCAGTTTAGTACCTTTTTTGAGAGTCCCATCCCCAGTTGTTTGATCTTTTTTTAAGGTTTCTCCGATGAGAATATTTTTTACACGGCGCCACTTTTCTTTCTCGAGAATAGTGATTTCATCATCCAAGTTTCGTTTCATCTTGTTGATTTCATCTTTTTCGATTTTTTTGGCCCGCGGCCCTTTTTCAATTCCTCTGCGAGAGAAGATTCTCACATCAATGATCGTTCCTTCGACTCCGGGTGAGCAGTATAGCGAAGCATCCTTGACATCCAGGGCTTTCTCTCCAAAAATGGCCTTGAGAAGCTTTTCTTCCGGAGAGAGCTGAGTTTCCCCTTTAGGGGCAACCTTCCCAACCAGGATATCTCCCGATTTCACCTGAGCGCCGATGCAAACGATCCCGTTTTCATCTAGATTACGCAGCAGATTCTCGGGGACATTGGGAATGTCGATGGTGATTTCTTCCGGCCCAAGTTTTGTGTCTCGGGCTTCATTAGACTGTTCGACAATATGAAGCGAGGTGAAAATGTCATCTTTGATGAGCTTTTCACTGACAACGATGGCATCTTCAAAATTATATCCTCTCCACGGCATAAAAGCACAAAGAACATTGCGACCCAGGGCCAACTCACCCATGTCTGTACATGAACTGTCCGCAAGAATCTGGCCTTTCTCAACTTCATCCCCCTTCCGCACAATGGGACGGTGGGACAAACAAGTATTTTGATTTGTGCGCAGAAACTTCGTCAGAAGATAGAGATCCGTTCCCAGATCGTATTCTTTTGTATTTATATCTTCATTCACTCGCACAAGTATTCTTTCTGCATCGACAAACTCGACCACACCTGGTCTATCGCAAATAATGACATCACCCGAACCCTTCGCAATAAAATGTTCTATCCCTGTGCCAACAAGAGGAGCCTGTGGTTTGAGGAGGGGAACAGCCTGTCTCTGCATGTTTGATCCCATAAGGGCTCTGTTGGCATCGTCGTGTTCGAGGAAGGGAATCAAAGATGTCGAAAGGGAGACTAACTGCTTGGGAGACACATCGATATAATCAATCTGTTCCTTTGGCAGGAGTTTAAAATCTCCTAACTGTCGGGCACTTATCAAGTCATTCTGGAAATATCCTTTTTCATCCACGGCTGCATTTGCCTGTGCGATGTTGTGCTTTTCTTCCTCCCAGGCCGTGAGATAAAAACAATAGGGTTCCACAACAGGAATATGTTTTTTCTTATTTTTCTTTAAAAGGTTGACTTTTTTTTTCAAATCATTTTTCTCGATAACATCTCCAATTGTCAGTTCACTGTCACCGGGATGAAGAATTTTTACATAATCAACCACTCTTCCTTTCCTGACTTTTCTGTAAGGAGTTTCAACAAATCCGAATTCATTGACTCTCGCAAAACTACTCAGCGAGGAAATCAAGCCAATATTTGGACCTTCGGGAGTTTCGATAGGACAGATCCGGCCGTAATGAGAAGCCTGGATATCTCTCACCTCAAAACCGGCTCTTTCCCGGCTCAGGCCCCCAGGCCCAAGCGCACTCAATCGCCTTTTATGAGTTGTTTCGGCAAGAGTATTGATCTGATCCATGAACTGGGAGAGCTGAGAACTGCCAAAGAATTCTTTTAATGCGGCTATCACGGGTTTGGAGTTGATCAGATCCTGAGGCATAGCCGATGCCAGATCTTGAGCTATTGTCATTTTTTCTTTGATTGTCCGCTCCATACGTGTCAGTCCGATGCGGAAAGCATTTTCTACAAGCTCCCCGACCGACCGGACACGACGGTTCCCTAAATGATCGATATCATCAGTAGATCCTTCAGAAGCACGGAGATAGAGCAAATATTTCATGACTTCTACAAAGTCCATCGGAGATAGGGTTTTCTCATCCAACGATCTCTCAAGCCCCAGCTTGATATTCATTTTAAGACGGCCGATTCGAGAGAAGTTGTATTTTTGAGGATTAAAAAACAAATTTTTAAATAGATTGTGTGTACTTTCCAGAGTGTGAGGTTCGCCTGGCCTCAACTTCTTGTATATTTCTCCAAGAGCTTGATTCATGTCTGTCGTAACATCCTTCCTTAGCGTATTGAATATGATCTCACCAATCCGTTCGGACAGCGGAAAATACACTTCAAACGGCTCTTTGTGTTTGCCAAGCCCCTCTAGTACTTCATCCGTGATCGGATCGTTGTATTTGACAATCTCTTCGACATTCTTTACGGAATAAGCTTCATGGAGTTCTTTATCCGCGAGGCGGATTTTTTTAATCTTCTTGTCCTTAAGAACCTTTAAATGCTCTTTGTTTAACTTTTTCTTGGCTGGAACGATGATCTTTTTAGAGGAATCAAGGATATTTTCAGCAACCACTCTGCCAACAAGATTGTCAGAAACATCCCAGTAAAAATGTCCATTCTTAGAAGAAAGAGAGTATGTTTTGTAAAACAGGCGAATGATCTCTTCATCAGATCCAAATCCCAGTGCTCTTAAAAACACACTGGCTAGAAATTTCTTTTTCCGGTCCAACCTGACAAACAGAATACCTTTGCTGTCATATTCAAATTCTACCCAAGCTCCACGGTAGGGAATAATCTTTCCAATGTAGAAACCTTTTCCATCACCAGGCCTGAAAAAGACTCCCGGAGATCTTTGAAGCTGGCTAACAACAACCCGTTCGATTCCGTTAAAAATAAACGTGCCCTTATCAGTCATAAGAGGGAAATCCCCAAAATAGACTTCTTGTTCCTTAATGTGCTTGAGTCTTTTTGTTTTGGTTGTTGGATCTTTCTCCCATGATATCAATCGCACTTTAATCCTTAAGGGAGCAGAGAATGTATACCCCTTCTGGAGGCATTCCATAGGGCTGTATTTCATCTTCAGCTTGACATTGTCACCGCACTGCTCACAAAGAGGGACTTCAATTTTTTTTGCGGCGCTGCAGTAAGGACAGATTTCGTTCTCTGTAAGTAATGTATTTGGTGGAAGAAGCGTTCCGCAGCCGTTACAGCGGCTCCTTGAGTTTTCAACACCTTTTAAGCGGCCGCACTTGCATTCCCAATTGCCGATTGTATAACTGATAAAGTCAAGTTGAGTCGTTTCTTTGAAGTCAGAGACAGGAAAGATATCCTTAAAAGCGGCTTGTAAACCAAACTCCTTTCTCTCATCGGGCAGATATTCCATCTGAAGGAATTCTACGTAGGATTCTTTCTGGATGGCCAGCATATCCGGCATAGGAAAGGTCTCTTTGATTTTTGAGAAATCGACTCTTTTACGATAAATGTTTTCCAATTCATTCAGCATTTTTGCTCTCTCAGAAAAATTTTAGATTTTTCGGGGTCATATAATTCAAAGACTCCATTTATTCCACTTCAACTGTTGCCCCAACCTCTTCAAATTTCTTCTTGATCTCTTCAGCTTCTTCCTTGGACACATTTTCTTTGATGGCCTTCGGAGACGAGTCCACCAAATCTTTGGCTTCCTTCAATCCAAGATTCGTCACCTCTCTAACCGTTTTGATAACGTTGATCTTTTTATCTCCGATGACCTTTAAGACAACATTGAATTCGGTTTTCTCTTCTTCAGCTTGAGCTTCCTGCTGGGTTCCTGAGGCAGCGGCCATAGGGGCGGCCATAGCGGCAGCGCTCACTCCGTATCTTTCCTCAAATTCCTTAATGTAATCCGCCAGTTCAAGAACAGTCAGATTGTCCAGATGTGTGAAAAATTGTTCTTTAGTCATTGTAGAAGTTTTCTCCTTTTTGCCTTTGGTCGTATCTTTTTTTTCCTTAGTCGTTTCCGTGGCTTCTTTTGTCTGTGCTTCGGACATTTTTACCTCCAACCCTATTTATTTGATTTTAATTGATCCAGCATATTGACCACACTATTGAGTGGGGCCTGCCAGGTCCTTAAGAATGTCATCAACGGATGGGCCATTAAATAGCCCAGTTTTGCCAACAAGTCATCTTTTGACATCAGTTTGGCGATTTCTGCAAACCTTTCTCCTTCAAGAAATTGCCCTTCGACAATTCCACACCTTACGCTCAACACTTTGTGCTGAACGGAAAAATCCTTGATCAACCGCGCCAAACCTATGGGATTTTCTTGAGCAAAAGCGATCGCCGTGGGGCCT
>CAZEWV010000200.1:0-5435 GCA_964516025.1 uncultured Eubacteriales bacterium | reverse complement strand
GTCTGCGTACTTATTCCTGTTCTTCTTTTTCCTTGGTGAAACACTCGGGGACTATCTTTTTAATCCTAAGCATAGATCTGAACTTCATCGCTCAGCTTAAAGTCCTTTCCAAAAAATCTCTCTTTGGCCCGTTCATCCTCGGTGATCTTTTTTGGTGTGCCCTCTATAAGGATTTCCCCCTGATCGATGACATAGGAGCGGTCGGCAATCTTCAAAGTATCCCGGACATTATGATCTGAGATAACAATCCCGATACCCTGTTTTTTTAGCTTGAGCATAATTTTTTGAAGCTCCTTGATTGTGAGGGGATCAATTCCAGTAAAGGGTTCATCGAGCAGAAGAAATTTTGGATTGATAATAAGAGAGCGGCATATTTCCAGTTTTCTTCTTTCTCCCCCGGACAGGCTGTGAGCCGACTGCTTGGCTAGAGGTAAAAGGCCCAATTCGTCAAGGAGGCCATTTATTATTGTTTTTTGTTCCCTTTTGTTGTTGTGGTGGAGCTCCAGAACCATCTTTAAATTCTTTTCGACCGAAGTTTTGAGAAATATGGAGTTTTCCTGTGGCAGATAGGTTATCCCAATATTGGCCATCCGGTAGGTCGAGTATTGAGAAATATCCAGGTCATCGAGGTGGATCGATCCTTTGTTGGGTTTGATCAGGCCGACAATCATCTGGAATGTGGTTGTCTTTCCGGCCCCGTTTCTTCCCAAAAGCCCCGTGATTTGACCCGAGGCGATTTCAATATCGATGCCCTTCACGACCATCCGCTGGTTGTAACTTTTGATTAGACCGGATGCTTTCAATACACTTTTTAACTGCTTAGCTATAAATCCCGAATAGTCCTCACTTTCCTTTTTTTCTTTTTTTACTGGCGTAATGTCCGGGATCGTTTTTGCGGAGGAATGCTGTTGATCGGTCTCGATCTTCAACAGGGACATAATGTTGGTGTAGGCATCTTCGATTTGAGTTAATATTTCTTCTTTTTCTGTTTCCTGAAAGTCATCCATAAAAGGCGACGTTTCTATGGCATCGCTCGAATGAATCCTTTTTAGATATTGGTAGGAGTTAACGATTTCTTTTACTGTGGCCGTGGGGCCCAATTCCAGAGTCTCTAGGTATTTTCTTATCAGTTCTTTTTTTGTCATGTTTTGATCTACACGAATTTTAATTCAGAGCCCAGGATGATATTTTCGGCGCTGGTCCGGATTTCTTTGGAGCTCCGTAACCTCGGATGAGCCTGAAGTAAAACCTGTCTTTTCCTAACGGATTTCCAGACAGCATCATCGTACTCTATAAAACCCACATATTTAGCCTTGATGCCTAAATATTTGATCAGAAAACTTTTCACTGTGGATCCCAGTTCTATATCTTGAGCAGTCCTGATCTTGTTGAGTATCAGGTAGATTTGAAAGAGCTCAAGTTCTCTCTCGATGGTTTCTCTGAGCTCGGGAATGTCTCGCAGATATCCCATCAATTCTTTTATATTTCGTATAGGTGAACCGTCTTTTCCGTCCTTTCCCCTAAAATACTTGAGGATGTCTTGTGTCATAAGAGGTTTTAAAGTCCATTTTAATTTCCTATAGAGAGCATTTCTTGCGAACTGGTACATGTTTTCTATCGAGACGACATTGGGTTCGAAAACGGCTATCATTCTGTCTGCTAAAAGAAATGTGTCAATGGTGTCTCTATGGCTTCCCGCTCCGATGTCAATAAGGATGTATTCTGCGTTCAGTTTTACAATGTTCCTGTACAGTTTAATTCTCTGGTTAAACTGAATATTGTCCGGGGAGAGAGAATGGATGTCTCCGACAAGCAGTCCAAGGTTATCTACAGGTGTTCTTGTGATGATCTCTTCCAGAGGAGTTGTGTCGCTGAAAAAATTGGATAAGCTGTACTGAGGCCGCTTAACGCCGATAAAAGAATGGAGATTGGCCCCCCCAAAATCCGCATCGATCAGAATGACTTTTTTGCCTTTATTCGCCAGATATGTTCCCATATTGCTGGTGATAAATGTTTTTCCACTTCCCCCTTTTCCGCCTCCGATGGCCCAGATCTCTCCTGTTCTTTTCGTGCCGGGTTCAAGAATGTTCATGGTCCTTAAGAATCCAAGGTACAATAATAATGACTTTGTCGTCAACTCGAGAAAAAGAGGGGTTGCACATGAAAGGACATATTCGCTAAAATATTTTCTGGCTTTACAGATATGAAAAACGTAATCAGCGCCTCTAGACGAACAGATCTTGTGGCTTTTTTTCCTGAAGAGCTGGCAGGAATGCTGGCGGAAAATAAAGCTATGGTCTATGGGCCGTCCGGACACACGTACAGCGTCGATCTTTATCCGCAAAATGTGCATTCAATTGTGCTCTGGTCCAAAAATTTCGACAACCTTATCAACAACCGTTTCCATTTGAGAAACAGGCTCAAAAAATACGATTTGCTCTACTGTCATTTCACCATCACGGGTTTAGGAGGCTCATTTATCGAAAGCGGAGTACCTTCCCTGGATGAAGCGCTTCATCAACTTGACTCGCTGATAGAGATTGTTGGTCGGCCTGAGAGAGTCTCTGTGCGGTTTGATCCCATCATTTTTTGGGACATGGAGGGGGAGATAAAGACAAACCTCCATGTTTTTGAAACGCTGGCCCCCTCTCTTGCCGCAAAGGGGATCAAGGCCATCCGGTTCAGCTTTGCTCAATGGTACAACAAGGCCAAACGGAGGGCCGCTAAGACAGGTTTTGCCTATGTGGATCCTTCTGTTGAAGAAAAGAAAAACAGAACGGCCGGCCTCGCCTCGATCGCTAAAACCTGGAATTTGCACATGAATTCCTGCAGTCAAAAGTTTTTGACTGAGGTGCCGGGAATACATCCGTCTTCATGCATCGACGGAACCTTGCTGCAGAGTTTGCATCCGCAAAAAGAGAAAACGTCCATAAAGAAAGATAAAAGTCAGCGATCTGAGTGCGGCTGCACGGAATCTGTCGATATCGGTAGCTATTCACAGTTTTGTCCTCATTCCTGTCTCTACTGCTACGCCAACCCTATCCTGAATAATTCATAAAAAATGTCGATATCTCAAGAATTATACAAGCCGATTATGAGAGATAGGGGATGTTTTCAAGTTCAAGAAGGTATTTTTTTAGAGCGAGCCCCGCCGAAAAACCGCTCAGACTTCCCGCTGCAAGCACCCGGTGACAGGGGACGAGGATGATGAGAGGATTTTTCGAAAGCGCCTGTCCTGCGCTCCGGAAGCCGTGGTGATTCATCTTTAGGGACAGAGATTTATATGTTTCCGTCTTCCCATAGGGAATTTTTGCAGCTTCTTTCCAGATGTTCTGTTGGTAAGGAGTGCCAAAAATAAAATGGACTGGAAGCTTACTAAAATCGACTTTTTGACCATTAAAATATTGATTGAAGAGTTTGTGTTCGTCCTTAAAAGCCGCCTCGTCTGCTGTGGGTGAGAAACCTTTAATCTTGAGTAAATCTTCAGTTTGGCGGATTCTTTTTTTTGTCTGAGAATAGTGAGCCAGACACAGGCCTTGTTCAGTTTTTGCCAAGAAAATTTGGCCGAGAGGAAAGGAGAGGATGGTGGTGATCATTCTGACCTAGATGCCGACACTCAGGCGTTCGGCGAGAGCAGGCGGAAGATTGGCCTCAATAATTTTTCTCTGTGCTTCGCCAATATTATACTCGAGACGGAAAAATTTGATTTTCTTTGTTTTGGAATCATAGATGGCACAGGCGGCACGGGAATTTCTGTCTCGAGGCTGGCCGATCGAGCCCGGATTGATGAGGTATTTTGTGCCCTTTTCGATCTTGATTTCATTGGAATTTCCGGTTAGAAAAGTGCCTTCGACAAAATGATCTTTTTCAGTGTAGACAAATGGAAAATGGGTATGGCCGAAAAAGCAGATGGAAGTTTTGATATGAAGAAAAGCTTCCGCAGCATCAAATTCTCCAAAGATGTAGTGATCTTCATCGAACGGTGCCCCATGGCAAATGGATATTTCATCGTTAATGATGACGGGACCCTTTTTCAACCGCTCGAGATAGGTGAGGTTTTTTTTCAGAATATTTTGTCTAGTCCAGTGGATGGCTGAAATGGCAATGGGATTAAACGTCTGAACGGTATCGATTTCACAGACAGCCTTATCATGGTTGCCTCTGATTGTGGATAATGGTTTCAAAACCCTGATTTTCTGGATGATCTCATTGGGTGAAGCTCCGTATCCCACTAAGTCTCCCAGAAATATATAATGGTCGATTTTATGCTTTTGTGCAAATTTCAAGAAGATAAGGAAGGCTTCGAGATTGCCGTGGATATCTGTGAAAATTAAATAACGCATTTCTTGTCTTATATCACATTTTCATGGACAGAATCATACATTTTGTGCGCTTGAAAAGAACTTCTTACAAGTGGACCCGAGACAATATCCTTAAAACCAAAATCGAAAGCGATCTGTTCGAGCTGTTTAAACTCGAGTGGAGAATAGTATTTCTGGACTTGGACATGTTTTTGAGTGGGCTGGAGATACTGGCCTAGAGTGAGGAGTTCGCATGCGGCATGTTTGAGGTCGGAAAACGTTTGGAGAATATCTTCCATTTTTTCTCCTAAGCCGATCATCAGTCCCGACTTGGTGGCCATCCCTTTTTTTGCGGCCGTTTTGAGGATGCCGAGTGACCGGTCGTAAAAAGCTTTAGGCCGGTTGATGAGAGGATAGAGGGAAACCGGCACTTCCAGATTATGGTTGAGGATATCTGGATGGGCGTCAATAACCGTTTGGAGTGCAGAAGTGTTTCCGTTAAAGTCGGGGATCAAAACTTCAATTTTTGCCTGTGGAGATGTCTCCTTTATCTTTGATATCGTTTCCGCGAACCGAAAAGCTCCTCCGTCTTCCATATCATCTCGAGTGACAGAGGTGATGACGACATAATTGAGGCCCATGAGAGACACCGTTTCGGCTACATGAGAGGCTTCATTAGAAAGAGAAGAAGATGGGATTCCTTTTTTTACCGCACAGAATCCACAGTTCCGAGTGCAGGTATCGCCCAGGATGAGGAATGTTGCGGTCTTGTGTGACCAGCATTCAGAAATATTGGGGCACTTGGCACTCTGGCAGATGGTGTGGATGTTTTTTTCTTTTACAAGGTTGGATACATAAAAAAAGTTCTTGTGCGAGGGAAATCTGACTTTGAGCCACGGGGGCTTTTTGGCAGTTTGATTACCGGGCTGGGGTTCCAAAGGTGTGTTTTTAGTATTCGAAATATTTTTCTCTACGTAAGCGCCTTCTCATCCGCTTGCGGGCCTGGATTTCTTTCATCCGCCTCTTCTCGCCGGGTTTGTAGTAAACAGAATGCTTTTTAATCTCTTTGATGATCGCTTCCTGCTGTACTTTTCTTTTAAACCTTTTGAGTGCAGATTCGATAGATTCGCTATC
>CAZEWV010000199.1:0-5451 GCA_964516025.1 uncultured Eubacteriales bacterium | reverse complement strand
TAGGGCAGGTGGCGAAATTGGCATACGCGCTAGGCTTAGGACCTAGTTCCTGATAAAGGAGTGCGGGTTCGAGTCCCGCTCTGCCCATTCCTGGTTTGCTCTTACTGAAAAAAGGAAACACTATGGAAGAAGGTAAGGATAATATTCGCGAACTCAGCCAGTGTAAAAGAGAAGTGGATATTGAAATCCCAGTTGCCGCAGTACGGCAAGAATATAAAAACACGATTAAGCGCTTTGCGGAAAGTGCAAAAATAAAAGGATTCAGGCCAGGGAAAGTCCCGGCAGACATCGTTAAAAGAAAATACAACCAGGATATAAAGGACTCAATAATCAATAATCTTGTCCCAGATGCTGTCAATAAAGAACTTCGAGCCCACAATTTGAATCCTGTTGGTTCTCCAGTCGTGATGGAGCTTTCTTTTGAGGAAGATCAGCCTATCAAGTTCAAAGCACAGTTTGAAGTCTGGCCGGAATTTGAACTCCCTGAGTACAAAAATATCAAAGTAAGCAGAAAGAAAATATCCGTATCGGCCAATGACGTGAAAATATCTCTAGATGATCTTCAGAAAAGATCTGTTCAATACATCCCCACAGAAGAAAGAGGCGTTATTGATGGAGATTATGTTGTTACAGAAATTACTAGCCAGGATATTAGAACAAAAAAAGCCCTGCCGAAGGAAAAAGTCGTGATCCTTACCGGACATCCTGAAAACGAAAAAGTTCTCAACGATAATTTATTAGGCCTCAAAGTTAACCAGACTAGGAATTTTTCAATTGACTATCCCAAAGATCATAAAAATAAAAAATTGGCGGGAAAAAATATCGCTTATTCTATAAAAGTTCTGTCTATTAAAGAAAAAAAACTGCCAGCAATTGACGATGACTTTGCGAAGGAACTTGGGGAATTTCAGAACTTAAAAGAGCTGAAAACTCAGCTGAAAAAAGAGCTGCATGCTTCTAAAGAGAATGTCAAAAAAAGAGATTTGGAAGAAGAGGTTCTCAAGACAATTTCAGATAGAGTGACGTTCGAACTTCCTGAGATACTGGTAGAAGAGGAGTCAATAGCGCTGGTCGGGAGAAGTCTGTCATCTCAACCTCAACATGTCCAGCAGGCGTTAACGAAGGAAGATGTTGGGAAGTTAAAAGAAAAAATGAAGGATAAGGCCAGACAGAATCTGAAGAATCATCTTCTTATTAAAAAAATTGCTGAGAAAGAAAATCTCGAAGTTACAGAAAAAGATGTCGAAGAGGAAATGATAAATATAGCCAAAGCAAACAATATTCCTTTGGCAAAAGCCCAAGAAAATATCCGGAAGGATGAGCTTAAAGAAAACCTTCTCCTCAGGAAAACGGTTGACTTCTTGGTGGAAAATGCTATAATAAAGGAGACTTAATTTCTTATGACTTTTATCCCCTTCATTGTTGAGCAAGATGGAAAAAATGAACGTGCTTATGATATATATTCGCGGCTATTAAAAGATAATATTATCTTCATTGGATCTGAAATCGATGATAATGTTGCAAATTTGGTCATTGCTCAAATGCTTTATCTCGAAGCTGAAAATAAAAAGAAGGAAATATCGCTCTATATCAATTCCCCAGGTGGTAACATCACTTCTGGATTAGCGATATACGATACAATGCAGTTTATTCAGACAAAAATAACAACCATTTGTGTTGGACAGGCCGCGAGTATGGCTGCTATTCTGCTTGCCGCAGGTTCATCAGGAAAACGATATTCTTTGCCGAACACACGGATTATTATCCATCAACCTTTTGGAGGATTCAAAGGACAGGCTTCGGATATTGCGATTCAAGCAAAAGAGATACTCAGATTGAGAGAAAATATCAATAACATTCTGACTAAGCATACCTTTCAATCTGAAGAAAAGATACGTTCTGATATTGAAAGGGATCTCATCATGACCCCGGATCAGGCCAAAGACTATGGAATTATTGATGAGATTATTACCAGCCGAAATCAATCTCAATAATCAGGTGAAGCTGTCTCTTAGTATCTCAGACTTAATAGAAAATAATCATGGATGATTTCATAAGAACAGAGAATAATAAAGACGCAAAATGCAGTTTTTGTAAACGTGATCAATTTATAGTCAATAAACTGATTGGCGGGCCGGCAGGTGTCTATATCTGCGATAAATGTATTGAATTGGCTCATTCCTTGATATTTCCCACACCTTCTGATTATGAAGAGTCTCAAGACATTACCGAATTTCCCCGGCCTTCCGAAATCAAGAAAGAGTTGGATCAATACATAATCGGACAGGACAAGGCAAAAAAGATTATTTCCGTTGCTGTCTATAACCATTACAAGCGGGTCTCTTTAAATAATACGGTTGACGATGTCGAATTGACAAAAAGTAATATCCTTCTCATCGGACCAACGGGAACTGGCAAAACCCTGATGGCCCAAACATTAGCCAAAATTCTTTCAGTCCCGTTTGCCATTGCCGATGCTACAACGCTGACAGAAGCCGGATACGTCGGAGAGGATGTGGAAAATATTATCCTAAAACTTTTTCAATCAGCCCAGGGAAATATTGAAAAAACCCAGAAAGGTATTATTTATATCGATGAAATTGACAAGATTAGCAGAAAAACCGACAGCCCCTCTATTACGAGAGACGTCTCTGGGGAAGGTGTGCAGCAAGCGCTGTTAAAAATTATTGAAGGAACAGTTGCTAATGTTCCTCCCCAGGGTGGCCGGAAGCATCCCCAACAGGAATATATTCGCATTGATACTACAAATATTTTGTTTATATGCGGGGGAGCGTTTATAGGTTTGGATAAAATCATTCTCCATAGATTGGGAAAATCAGCCGTGGGTTTCAAACCGACTCTTGAAAAAAACAAATCGGATAAAAGCGATCAGGTTTACGAACAGTCTGTTTCTCAGGACCTGGTCAAATACGGTTTAATCCCTGAATTAGTCGGGCGCATCCCTGTTGTGTCCACGTTCTCTAATTTGGGGATCCATGACTTGGTTAACATATTAACAAAACCAAAGAATGCTATTATCAAACAGTACCAGAAGCTTTTCGAGACAGAAGGAGTTCGGCTCGCTTTTACACGGGAAGCACTCCGCACAATCGCAAAAAAATCAATAGATGACTGCCTGGGGGCGAGAGGCTTACGTAGAATCATTGAAGATCTTATGCTAGATATTATGTATCATTTGCCGACATCAAATAAAACCGGGACACTTAAGATCACAAAAAAAATGGTTGAGGAGTCTGAACTGAAGTTTCAAAACTTAAAATATGCTGTAGGAGAGTAATATGGCATCCAATGACAATGCAGAAAATATTAAAAATATTTCTCTAATCCCTCTGAGAGATCTCGTCATTTTTCCATCAACACTTGTCCCATTCATTATTGGTAGATCATCCTCTATCGATGCTTTGGACAAAGCTAATGAAAAGGACAAGATGATTTTCCTTTCCGCCCAGATGGATGCCTCTATCGATAATCCTCATCCCAAGGATGTGTATTCTATGGGAGTGATTGCCAAAATTATCCGCTCGGTCAATATAGACGACAAAAACATCAAGGTTATCGTTGAGGGCAAAAAAAGAGCTCGCATTCTGGAATATCTCAGCACCTATCCTCATTACCAGATACTGGCGAAAGAGATCAATGAAATTGAGAATGATAGCCCTGAAGTCAGAGAAATATTGAAAACCGTACTGTCTCTCTTTGAAGATTATCTTAAACTCAGCCAGCATGCCAATTTTGAATCCATTATTCCCGCACTGAATGAAAATACGCCCAATAGAATTTCTGATATTATCGTCTCTCATCTCTACTTGCCTTTAGAAGAGAAGCAAAACTTTTTGGAAACTATCAACACACTTGAAAGAATCCAACGGTTAAAGTATGTCCTGGAAAATGAAATTTTCAAAATTCACACCAAACTCAAGAAAGAGGGTAAGAAAATTCGTCGAAGACCCTCAGTCAAAGCGCCGGGACAGAAGATTTTTCCTTCTGGTTTCAATTTCAAAAAGGAAGACCAACCTAATGAAATTGCAGAGTTGAAAGAAAAACTGGTGAATGCCAAGATGCCAAAAGATGCTGAAGAAAAGGCCAATAAAGAAATCGAGAGACTGGAATCCATGCCTCCCATGTCTGCGGAAGCAACTGTCAGTCGAAATTATTTGGATTGGCTGATCTCCTTACCCTGGAATAAAAAATCGAGAGAGAAACGGAATATCGTAGAAGCAGAAAGGATCCTTAATGAAGATCACCATGGACTGGACAAAGTCAAGGAGCGGATTTTAGAGTATCTATCCATACGCCAACTGGTGAAAAATCCAAAAGGTATCATACTTGGATTTATCGGCCCTCCAGGAGTGGGAAAGACTTCGTTGGGCGCCTCCATTGCCAGGGCGACAAACAGAAAGTTTGTGCGTTTGTCGCTTGGTGGAGTTCGAGATGAAGCAGAAATCAGAGGGCATAGACGAACATATATCGGTGCCTATCCCGGAAGGATTATCCAGATGATCAAAAAAGGAGGCACAAAAAATCCAGTGTTTCTTTTAGATGAAGTGGACAAAATGAGTGTCGATTTCAGGGGAGATCCCGCATCTGCCCTGATGGAAGTCCTTGACCCCGAGCAGAACGGCTGTTTTTTAGATCACTTTATCGACACAGAATTTGATCTTTCAAATGTGATGTTCATTGTGACAGCCAATATGGTCGAGCCCATTCCGCGTCCGCTCATCGACAGAATGGAAATCATACGGATACCAGGTTATACGGAGGAAGAAAAGCTCCAGATCGTTAAGAAATTTCTCCTGCCTAAACAGATAAAAGTTCATGGTCTTAAAGAAAACAATTTGAAGCTCACCGATAGGACAATACGTAAGCTTATTCGTGAGTATACAAGAGAAGCGGGAGTGAGAAATATCGAACGGGAAATCACATCCGTTTGCCGTAAAGTTGTCAAAAAGGTCGTTACCAAAGATAAAAACTATAAAGAAACCATCACTCCAAAGAATATTGAGAAATATTTAGGGATTCCGCGGTTTCGTAGATCTAGCATCGATAGAAGAGATGAAGTCGGAGTGGCCTTAGGGATGGCTTGGACAGAATTTGGAGGTGAACTCCTGACTTTCGAAGCAATGAAAACTTACGGAAAAGGCAATTTAACCCTAACAGGACAACTCGGTGAAATCATGCAGGAATCGGCTCATGCTGCGTTCAGTTATGTGAGAGGAAAGACGTTTGAGTTAAATATTGCAACAGATCTGCATAAAAATTTCGATATCCACATTCATGTCCCGGAAGGAGGGACACCTAAAGAGGGGCCTTCTGCAGGGATCACACTCGCGACGTCCATCATCTCACTGCTTACGGGAATACCTGTTTCAAAGAAGGTGGCCATGAGTGGAGAGATCACATTAAAAGGGAAAGTTCTTCCTGTTGGTGGAA
>CAZEWV010000198.1:0-5463 GCA_964516025.1 uncultured Eubacteriales bacterium | reverse complement strand
CTCCCATGATGAAGAGTACACAAAGCTTATCAGGGAAGCGACAACTCTGCCGGAATTTCTGAGCCCCCTCGTCAATTATCTGCCGAAAGCCGATGGAGTGCCTACGCCGAAGGATGTTCTTGGCTATATCGCCGGAGCACCGGGAAAACTTACATACTATGAAGATATTCTCAAGTACATGCGGGCACTGGCCGATTCTTCGGAAAACGTCCGGGTCATACCGATCGGGAAATCAGGAGAAGGCCGTGAAATGGTTACGGTAGTGATTTCAGACAGCCAGACCATGCAAAACCTCGAGAAAAACAAAACACTTATGGCCAGACTGGCTGATCCACGACTGGTCAAAACCGAAGCTGAGGCAGATGCCATTATTTCTCAGATAAAACCGGTCTACTGGCTGACTCAAAACCTTCACTCCAGTGAGACTGGATCATCGGAGGCCTCGATGGAGGTTGCCTACAGGCTGGCAGTGGACAACAATCCTCTCGTAAAAAAAATAAGGGACAACCTTATCGTTCTGATAACCCCTTCGGTTGAGCCCGATGGACATGACAAACATACAGACTGGTATTACAAATACAACACGGATATTACAACCAGGAATAAAATCAGCCGCGTGCCTTACTGGGGAAAGTATGACTTTCATGACAACAACCGGGATATGATCACCATGTCTCAGCCCGAGATGCAGAACGTCACCAATACATTTTTCGAATGGTATCCTGTAGTGCTCCAGGACAATCATGAAGTCGGAAACCTTTTCTATGTTTCTTCAGCCAATGGTCCCTCCAACTTCCCTCCGAGTCTGGGAAGTGAAGCCACGATGATTGCCTGGTTTGAAGTGGCACAGATGACCGGCTATGGCATGCCTGGTGTTTACACTCATGCCTTTGGAAACACTATGTGGAGTCCTAACTTTATGGCCTCAATCGCCTCCAACCACAACGCGGTCTTCCATTTTTATGAAACATACGGCAATTCCATTGCGAACACCATGGAACGGGAAATATCCCCAAACCAAAACAAACCTCAGTGGTACAGGCCTCTTCCTCCCCCGGAAAAATTTCTCTGGTCAATGCGGAATAATCTCAACTACCAGATTACCGGCGATCTCCTGGCCTGGTATACGGTGGCCTCCAATAGGGATTTTTTCCTCAAGAACTTCTGGAAAAGGGGGCTCCATTCCTATACCAAAGGGAAGAACGAACCTCCCTATGCATATATTTTACCGGCAGATCAAAAGGATCCCCTGGATATGTCTTTTCTTGTCAATGTCCTGCTGAAACAGAGGATCGAGGTTCATCGGTCCAAAAAAGACTTTGAGCTGGAAGAAGGACAGTTTCCCAAGGGATCTTTCGTAGTCAGGATTGATCAGCCCTATGGGGACCTCGTAAAAAACCTCCTGGGCATCCAAAAATACCCCACAGATCCGGGAACAACACGGGTTTATGACGATGCCGGATGGACCCTTGGACTGAATATGGGTGTAAAAACCGTTAAGGTCATGGACAAGGCCGTTTTCGAAATCCCGATGGATCCCGTTACATCTCCAGTCAAGCCGGCCGGTAAAATAACTGGGAAGAAAGCCTCAAAGGCATATATCATAAACAATGGAACCATTAACGGCCTCATCACGGCCAGATTCCGGCTGAAGGATTTTTTTGTTCTGGCGGCAGAAGCTCCTTTTAAAATCAAAGAGAGGAGCTTTGATGCCGGGTCCATGATCATTCCGGTGTCCGGAAATCCGGATGATCTTCATAAGGCCGTAGAATCAATGGTGGACGAGATAGGACTCGAGGCAGTCAGCACATCCACCATGCCCGATGTCAAAACACATGAATTGGATATCCCTCGCATCGCTATCTTCCACACCTGGCAGAGCACACAGGATGACGGCTGGGTGCGTTTTGCGTTTGATCAACTGGATATACCCTACGATTACATTGACAAAGACGACGTGAAGGCAGGGCATCTCAAGAACAAATACGATGCCATTGTGTTCAGCAACTGTAGAGGGAGGAGCGGTTCGGATATTGTGAATGGGATAGATCCGGCTCACCGTGGACCCCTGGCTTATGTCAAATCCGAGGAATTCCCACACCTGGGCACACCCGATGCCAGTGAAGACATAACCGGCGGCATGGGAATCGAGGGGGTGGTTAATCTCCGGAACTTCGTGAAAAACGGGGGATTAATGATTACCCTCCAAAATCCCGCACGGATATTCATCGATTTTGGTTTAGTCAGGGGACTCAGGATTGCCAGCCAGAGTCAGGGATTTGCCAATCCAGGCTCTATTCTCAAAGGAGAGGTCGCGAACAGTCTGCATCCGGCAGTTTATGGATACGGTAAGGAACCCTCTCTTTACCGCAGGCATTCCGGCCCGTTGATTTCCCTTTCCGAAGAATTGGAAGATCATGTCGTAGTTAAATATGCCAGCGAGGGTAAAATCCTTTTGAGCGGGATGATCCAAAATGAAAGAGATTTACAGGGCAAGGCCGCGATTATTGACATGCCGCTGGGTAAGGGGCACATCATGATGTTTACGTTTAATCCTTTTTGGAGGGACACCAACCACGGGAACTACATGTTCGTGTTCAACTCAATATTGAACTTCAATGACCTCGATGCGGGCAAAGCCAAGGAAGAAGAAAAATAATCAAATTGTCCAGCAGGAACTCCTTATCTTTTTGACTTATCCCGTCGAAATTGATATTTACTTATCAATACTCTATAGAATTAACAGAATATGAAGTGCACACAATGTAATTCAGAAAATTCTGATACACAACAATTTTGTGGCGGCTGCGGAGCACAGCTTACTAAACCTGAAGAATTCGCCCCCCCAATCACTAAGACTCTCGAAACTCCCAGGGAAGAACTGACCTCAGGCTCTTTGTTTGCAGGAAGGTATCAGATTATAGATGAGCTTGGAAAAGGCGGCATGGGCAAAGTTTTCAGAGTGTTGGATAAGAAGTTAAATGAAGAGGTGGCCCTTAAGCTTATAAAACCTGAAATATCCTCAGATAAGAATACCGTAGAACGCTTTCGTAACGAACTTAAATTATCCCGTAAAATTATCCAAAAAAATATCGCGCGAATGTTTGATCTTAATGAGGAGAAAGGGACTCATTATATAACCATGGAATATGTGAGGGGGGAAGATTTAAAGAGGCTGATCAGAAAAATAGGGCAGTTGAGTGCGGGGCAGGCTCTACCGATAGCGAAGCAGATATGTGAGGGATTGGGAGAAGCTCATAGATTAGGTGTTGTTCACAGGGATCTAAAACCACAAAACGTGATGGTCGATGAAGAAGGGAATGCCCGGATTATGGATTTTGGTATAGCCCGTTCAATTGAGTCAAAGGGAATAACAGATGCCGGCGTGATGATTGGGACTCCCGAGTACATGTCTCCTGAGCAGGTTGAGGGAAAAGAAGTCGATTTACGTTCGGATATTTACTCACTGGGAGTGATTCTGTATGAAATGGTAACCGGAAAAGTGCCCTTCGAAGGAGATACACCTTTCACCATCGGTGTCAAACACAAAAGCGAAAAGCCTAAGGATCCCAGAGAGATCAATACCCATATCCCTGAAGATCTCAGCGTAGTGATTCTGAAATGTTTGGAGAAGGATAAAGAAAAGAGGTATCAGAGTGCGGCTGAAGTACGCTCTGAACTAGAGAATATAGAGAAAGGCATTCCCACTACAGAGAGGGTGGTTCCCAAGAGAAAGCCCCTCACTTCAAAGGAAATAACCGTAACATTCGGATTAAAGAAACTCTTAGTGCCTGTCTTAGTCTTCATTGGAATTATAATCACAGCAGTTTTTGTTTTGAAGATTCTTCCTCAAAAAGAAGCCGTTCCTATCCCATCAAATATGCCTTCGATAGCCGTTCTTCCTTTTGTAGATTTAAGCCCTCAAAAAGATCAAATGTACTTTTGTGACGGGATGACCGATGAGATCATTTCAAAATTATCCAGATTAAAGGGATGGAAAGTCATTCCTAGAACTTCAATGATGCGGTACAAAGAGACAGATATGGGAATTGAAGAGATCGGACAGGAGTTGGATGTCGCAACAATCCTTGAAGGAAGCATTGGAAAAGAAAGGGATGATATACGTGTTAATGCTAAGCTAATAAGGGTAGAAGACAGCCTTCATCTTTGGTCGGATACTTACGAAAAGAAACTTCTCAGCATTTTTGCCATTCAGAGTGATGTTGCAGAGAAAATCGCAGCCGCATTGAAAGTGGAGCTTTCTCCTGAAGATAAAGAACATCTAGCTAAAAAGCCGACAGAAAACCTTAATGCGTACGACTATTACCTCAGAGGTCGTGAATTTTACAGCCGTTACCTCAAGCAGGACAATGAGAAAGCCATTGAACTTTTCAGGAAGGCTCTTGAACTGGATCCGAACTACGTCCTTGCCTACGCCGGATTGGGTGATGCATACGCGCAGCGGTTTTGGATTTTTGGATATCCGGAAAGTTGGCTTGATTCAGCAGTCGAGATGAGTAAAAGAGCGATTTCCATCGATCCCGATTCTGCGGAGGCCTATAAGTCACTGGCACTCGCATATGAGTATAAAGGATGGTACCAAAAATCTCTTGAAGCTAATTACAAGGCTGTTGAGCTGTATCCAAACTACGATTCAGCTGTCGCAAACATCGGCTGGGTGAATTGGTTCGTTGGAGAATATGAAGAAGCGATGAAGTGGTTCAAAAAAGGTTTAGCCCTTAATCCAACACACTCACTTCATTATTTTGGTGTTGGGTTTCTCTTTTTTGCGTTAGATGACTTTGCAAAAGCAGAGCAGTGGCTTAATGAGGCCTTGGATCTTCAACCGGATTTGATTTCTGCACATTGGGGATTTACCTATATCTACCTTGTAGAAGGAAGGTATCAAAAAGCCATCCAAAAGGGCCAGAAAATTCTCTCGATTGACCCGGATTCAGTAGATGGTCTGACTGCTATAGCTGATGCGGAATTTTTCTCAGGTAATTTACTGCAGGCCAAACAATACTATGAAAAAGCAGCTGGAAAAAATCCAATGAGGGGAAATTTGTTAACCAGCATTGGTTATATATTATGGAAAACGGGTCAAGAGGAAGAAGCACAAAAGATGTTTGACCAGACCCTTAAAAGCAGCCAAAACCAGATAGAACAAGGCAATGAGTACTGGGCCTTACCTTTTGATATTGCCTGCATTTATGCTATCCGGGGAAGCAAAACGGAAGCATACAAATGGCTTCAGAAAGCCATTGATGCCGGGTGGCGTTTTTTCCGGTTGGGTTTGGGAACTCCGCTCTTAGAAACTCTTCACGAAGATATTCAGTTCAAACAAATGATGGAAGAATTAAAAGCCAAGGTTTATGATATGCGAAAACGGATAGAAGTGAAGAATCAACACCGATTTCCACAGTCCTTTTAAGCGTCATGAGTAAGCCGACCTCCCTGGAT
>CAZEWV010000197.1:0-5479 GCA_964516025.1 uncultured Eubacteriales bacterium | reverse complement strand
TAGTCAGATAGGGAGTGAAGTAATCATGCCCGGGTCTGAAGTACAGAGAGTAGATGACGTCATCGACCTGGATTTCCTTATGTTCGTAAGAACCGATGGTGAGAGAGATCTGCGGCAGCTTTGTCTCGGATTTGAATGTGTGCTGTATCAAGCCGTTGTGTGGCTCTGTCTCAGGTTTCCCCTGGGAAATGGCAGTCAAACCAACAGAGCTTAGAACAGAGAGTGTGTATGTGGAGTACTGAGGTGCGGCCGCAGCAGGAAAGGCTTTTCCTGTGGAGAGTCCGGCAATTGGGTACCATCCGCTTTCCGGCGTAAGAAACACATAATCGGATGTAACCAAGGCGTAATGTTTAGGGATGTCATAGATCCATAGACGGTACCGGCTCTCGTAGCGGTTGTTGCCGATATCTAGGAAGCAGTAGCGTTCATCGATTTCTCCCGAATAGGTTATGGACAGGTCGATCGAATCTCCGGGATTGACGGTTGAATTGGGCGTGATTTGGATAAGGTTTTTATCCTGCTTAAAATTTAATGAGTTGCCTTCCCAGGTCACGGATTGAACCTTTAGTCCCGGATTAAGAGTCAGCCAGAGAGAATCCATAGGGGCGGTGGAGTCGTTTCTCATCTTCATTTCCGCGGTAGCGCTGATGTTTTTGTCTTGGTGTTCGAGCTGGATAGAGTAATCCAAAACTGTTAAAACCGGTGAATTCTCGACCGCCTTATTTGAAGTTTTAAGTTGATGCCGGTATTCTCTATCGGCATATTTACCGCTTGTGAAACTGAATCCCAATATCAAGGCCAGAACTAGGCAGACAATGGAAAGAGATCCCGTGATTATATTCGAAAGTTTAGACTGCCTGAGCCTTTTAGACAGCACGGGTGAAACAAAAATAAAGCTCAATCCCAGGAATAGGTAGGATAAACGAACTAGGAGAATTGAGTGAATGTTTCCAAGGCCGATAAAATCCGAGTACATGAGGGGCAAATAGAACGCATAGGAATCAAGAAGACCAAATAACGGTGTTCCCAGGAATACGAGAACCAGGAAAGAATAGGCCAGCAGGAAAAGGAAGACCACGGCCTGGCTTCGCAGCAAAGAGGACAAGAGGAATGACATCCCTATCATAAAAATCAGGGTTGGTATGCAGATCAACAACATGTACAGGATGTACGGCTGCCATACAAAAAGTGTACTTGAGAAAAAAACGTGGATAACAAAAGTGATCGATAATACACCCAGATTCAGCAGAAAGAACACCGAAAGAATGCCCAGGACCTTTCCTAGAAAATATTCCATGTTGGAGAAAGAGCGGGCAAAGACCACCTGGATGGAATCGTGTTTTCTATCACGTTTGAAAAATTCAGTAGCCATAAAGGCAACGATGATTCCCTGGAAGATGTTAAAGAGTTTGAGGCTGTTTAAGGGTAATGAGCCTGAAAGAGAGCTGAGAAAGTAAGGCGAATAAAAGGCGGGTGTGGCGATTGCAATATTGAGAATAGCAAGGATAAATAAGCCAAGTATTGAAAAAATGCGAAATCCCCATGACCTAAAAAGAAGTCTGGCCTCATAAAAGGCGATTCTTCCGATAAAGAAAAGATTAATCATGATCTTTTCCTTCTAAGCTGCTGCCTGACCAATGATCGTCTTTACTTCCTATCTTTTCACCCATTTTACGGCATCGGCCATCACATAGCCGGCGTCATTTTTATCTGTCATCTCGATTTTATTTTGTCCAGCCTCCAGTTGAAAAGATCCAATGAGGTTCCAGCCTGATTCAGCGTCCTCAAGATCGATCTCGACTTCTTCGGTCCCATATTGATGAGAGATCAGGAAAAACTTTGTTCCAGGGCCGCGGAAAAATCGTCTGGATCGGCCTTGCTGATTCGATTCACGCGATTGAGCCATCTGCCTCTGCATCTCCACCATTCTCCGCCGCATTCCACCGGAGATACTGTGGTAAAAATAAATATCGTAATCTCCTGTTTCCTTGAGTTCTACATTCCATATGATCCTGTCCTCTCCCTCTCCGGCTTTTTTCACAAAGGCGGAACGGACCAACAGTCCATAATAATTCTGATTTGTTGACGGCGTCCAGAACACGGGAGGATTATAAACATTAATGCCTCTCAAACCGACGTTGTTGTCTTTGACTCCAAACAGGTTTTGCAGCGTGCGGCTGAGCCAATTCTGCTTGGCGGTGCTTTGGATTTCAAATCCTGTATCCTCGTTATCGACGATGGTTTCATCCTCGGGAATAAAATCCGATAGGTCAAAGGGTTTAGAGATCTCTCCTACGAAAGGGTTCTCTTCTCTTACGTCCCGCCGCCCCTGGAAAGGAACGTTGAGAGAGGCGGGGATGTTTTGGGAGACAAAGGTGTCGACAGTCATCTGTGCCGGAGGTTCATCGGTAACGATGCCTATCTGTATGGTGGTTTGCGCGGGGATATAAAGCGCATTAGAATAGTCATTCTGGCCCTGTCCGCGTACTGGCCCATCTCGTCCTCTTATCCTGTATCGTAATGTTACTTTTGTTATGCCGCCCACAGAGGTGGGATTGGCGATAAGAAATTTAACCTGGGTCCTGGTTTTTTCCCTCTCAATGATATCATAGCTCTCAACATCTCCTAGAATAAAACCTGGGATCTGGGAGCCTGTATACCAGTCATCGACAATCTCACGGAGGTTGATATCTCCTAAGCCTGAGAAAAAATCTGTCAGATCTTGTTCGGATATGATGCTGTACTGCTGACTCTTTAAGAATTCTAAAATTTGTTCGTCAAAATCCTCCTCTCGATATTCGGACTCAAGATGTGTCAGAAGTGTTTGCCCTTTAGCTTGAAGGGCTCCGTGAACGACTGACGCCTCCAGATCCGGATCTTCCATCATCACGGCCAACGGAAGGTCTTTTAAGTCTTGATTGGTATCTTCTTCACGGGAAAGGCCTCGCATGGCTTGCCTGTACATAGCCAGGGGAGGAGCCACACGCTCCCGCAAGTAGGATTCGAAAGCATAGTTGAGAACGGGCCACTGTTTGGAAAATACCTGTGTGGTGAAGGAAATAAAATTGGGGAAGAGTTCAAATTGCGGTTCGATATCAGTCTGGAATCTGAGTCCAAAACTGTTCCGTCTCATCCTATTGCGGGCTCCGGCCTGAGGAGCCATCAAATTCCCCCTAATAAAACGGGTTAGCAGGCTCCTTTGTAACTGTGCGGGTGTGGCATTGCGACGTCCTTGTCGAATTCTGTTTAACTGCTGCGGGGGGAAACGCAATTCAGCCGCAGTGCAAATCGTGCCCATTTCAGGGAGAAATGTGAGTTGGGGCTGGACCGTTTCATGCGCCACAGTCCAGAGCCGCTGGTAGCTGTAGATGTGTATGGGGACCTCTACAAGCGAGAGCCGATTGTAGGGATAGTCCAAACCGAGCCTCACTTCGTACTCATCCTTTAGTTGTTTGATAAGTTCAGGGAGCTGCTCTCCTATTTCGTTCAAGAGTGGAGTGAAATAATCGTGGCCAGGCCGCACATAAAGAGAATAAATCACATTTTCGACTTCAATCTTTTGATGCTGGTAGGAGCCGATCGTCAGGGATATTTTTGGCAGCAATACTTCAGGCTTGAATGTGTATCGATCCTGTTTGTCTAAAGATTCTATTTCAGGTTCTCCCTGGGAAATGGCAGTTTGACCATTAGGGACTGTGACCGAAAGAGAGTACTTGGAATAGCTTTGAACGGCCATCGCCGGATAGGCTGTACCTGGGGGAAGGCCCGGAATCGGGTACCAGCCGCTTTCTGGCGTGAGATGGACAAAATCGGATGTGACCAGTGCATAGTGTTTGGGAATATCATAGAGCCAGAGCCGGTAATGGCTCTCAAACCGGGCATCGCCGATATCGAGAAAACAATAGCGCTCATCGATTTTTCCTGAGTAGGATAGAGTCAAAGGGATCGAATCAGTGGAGTTAACTGGGCTTGGAGGCGTCACGTGAATGAGATGGTTATCCTGACGAAAAACGAGTTGTCTATTACCGCTGGTGATGGATTCGACCTTCAGTCCCGGATTGAGCGTCAGCAGGATGGTGTCGAGAGGAAATGGATTTTTATTGACCATATCCAATTGAGCCGTTGAGCTGATTTTTTCGCCTGTGTGTTCGAATTGAATATCATAACTGCGGACTGTGGCGGTTGGCGTTTCTAAAAATTCTTGGCTTGAGGTTCTGAGCTGTTGGCGGTAGTTTCTGTCAGCATATTTGCCGTTTGTGTAATTGAATCCAAAGATTAAGGCCAACACCAAACAGACAATGGAGAGAGAGCCTGTCACTATATTCGAGAGCGCTGACTGCCTCAGTCTTTTAAACAGCAGCGGCGAAACAAAAATGAGACTCAAACCCAGAAAGAGGTAGGACAAGCGGATCAAGAGGATTGAATGGATGTTTCCAAGACCTATAAAATCCGAAAACACAAGGGGGAGATAGAACGCGTAGGAATCAAAAAGACCGAAAAATGATGTGCCCAGGAAAACCAGAACCAGAAATGAATAGGCTAGAAGAAAAATGAAGACCACGGCCTGACTTCGCAGCAGTGAGGACAGAAAGAATGATAAGCCGATCATAAAAATCAAGCTTGGTAAACAGATCAATACCGTGTACAGAAGATAGGGCTGCAGGGCAAAAAGAGTATCGGAAAAAAAGAAGTGAATGACAAAAGTGATTAACAAAACGACAAGATTCAACAGCAAAAAGACAGAAAAAATGCCCAAAGCTTTTCCAACATAATATTCCACATTTGAAAAGGAACGGGCAAAAACCACCTGGACGGAATCGTGTCTTCTGTCTCGTTTGAAAAATTCTGTAGCCATAAAAGCGACGATGATTCCCTGGAAAATATTAAAAAGTTTGAGGCTGTTTAGCGGGAGCGAACCGGAAAGTGAACTGAGAAAATAGGGCGAGGATATGCCTGGAGATCCTAACCCAATACAAATAAGAGTCAGGATTATCAAACCGAGTCCGGAAAATATGCGAAATCCCCATGAACGCAACAGCAGCCTGGCTTCGTAAAAGGCGATTCGTCCGATGAAGTATAGATTAAACATGATTTTTTCCTTCCAAGCTGTTTCCTGACCAATTATTTTCTTCTTGAGGCTCCATAACGCCGAGTGTTTGCATAAAATAAACATAGGCATCTTCTAAGTTGGGATCGGCCTGGACGGCCTTTTTTCCATTTATGTTATTGGCCACAACACGCAGTTCGTATCCCTCTTTTGAAGGAACGGTGGAGATCACTGTGAATTCTTCTTTTAATCGATCGAGCTCGGCATGTGAGGCATTCAACTTCCAGACTTTTCCCTTGGCCGTATTTATCAATTTTTCAGGTGAGTCATGGAAAGCGATTTTGGCGGAATTGAGAAGCGCCACACTGGAGCATGTGGAGGAGATGTCTCCCACGATGTGAGTGGAGAGGATAATAATTCTATCTTCCCTGG
>CAZEWV010000196.1:0-5484 GCA_964516025.1 uncultured Eubacteriales bacterium | reverse complement strand
GCGTAATTGAGGCTCAATCCAAGAAGAAGCGCAATAGACAGCAGTGCACAGGCAAACGTTTCCTTCGCATCGGCGATCAAAGCCTGACTTTTGATCTGCTGTCCAGTCTTCATTTTTTGGAAGCCGAGAAAAGGCATGACAATAATGGACACAACGGCCAGGATGATTCCAGGAAGAGAGGGATCAGGGATTTCTTTCGTGACCAGTTTTTTTAGGGATTGAAACAGCACATATGCCCCAAGAATGAAAAAGGTTGCGGCTACAAATTTCATGGCCTTCCTCTCTACCTTTTCCTCTTCCCTTTCTGAGATTTTCCCGTGTTTGTGCAAGCGCCAAATGAGGACAATCCCCGAGAGGGACTCCATGATGCTGTCAAGTCCAAAACCGATCAGGGCTATACTGTTTAGCGATTTTTCCAAAAACAATGGCGGCAACGGCCTCTACAGCATTATAGGCTACGGTGAAATATTCGAGGAGAAGACCTTTTTTGTACAGCGTCTCCATGTTTTTTTTCCCCATTTTCTATTTTTGATAATTTTTAAACCATCCTTGGGTTCTCAGACAAATCCGCACTAACATCAGCATGACAGGAACTTCAATGAGGACTCCGACCACTGTGGCGAGAGCCGCCCCTGAAGACAGGCCAAAAATGAGTACCGCTGTAGCAATGGCCACTTCGAAGTGATTGCTGGCACCGATCATCGCTGAGGGCGCGGCATCCTCATAGCTCAGTTTCAACAGGCGTGCCAAACCGTATGTCATCCAAAATATTAAGTTTGTTTGAACAAAAAGAGGAATGGCAATCCATAAAATTGTCAGCGGTTTCGTCAGGAAAATATCTCCTTTGAAAGAAAAGAGAAGAACCAACGTCACCAATAAGGCCGTGATGGACACTGGAGTAAGAAGATTCAAAAACTTTTGTCTGAACCAATCCTCCCCCCTTGTCTTTATAATCAGCATGCGTGAAAAATACCCCGCGATCAATGGCAGAGCCACGTAGATTCCTATGGACAGAACCAATGCCTGCCAGGGAACCGGAAGTCTCCCCACTCCCAGCAGAAATCCTCCAAACGGACCAAAGAGAAGGAGCATGATAAGGGAATTCACAGCCACCATAATCAGGGTGTGCCCATCATTTCCCTTTGCAAGATAGCTCCAAACCAAAACCATAGCCGTGCATGGAGCAATGCCAAGAAGAATGCATCCTGCAAGGAAACTCCTCCAAAGAGGGATCTGCAGCATTTTGACTCCTTCGTGAAGGACGACCTCCCCGGCCCCACGCATGGTCCCCACCACCCAGTCAGCTCCGGGGGGAAGATTGACAAAATCCACAGCTTCCGCACCAATAAAAGATTTAAAAAGAATTCCAAGAAAGAAAGAGGCAATCACAACCATGGTGAACGGCTTGACGATCCAGTTGGCAAAGAGTGTCAATCCCAAGGGTTTGGGCGATTTCCCTGCACGCAAAACTCGTGCAAAATCAATCTTGACCATAATCGGATACATCATAAAAAAGAGACAGACCGCGATAGGGATAGAGACAACCGGAGCATCTCCGACTGAAATAGCCAGCCCATCCAGATATTTCGCAATCCCGGGGGCAATTTTTCCGAGCACTATCCCAAAAGCGATGCAGAGAAGCACCCATAAGGTCAGGTACTTCTCGAATTGACCTAAGGCCCTCTTTTCTTCCATAAAAACCTCTCAATTGCCAATATTTATGAAATTCCATCATAATTTGAATAAACTGGACATTCAACCTTTTTGTGAAAACACGGAAGCTCACTAATGTATTGGACGAGTTCACTCGCTTTTATTTGCCTATTTTTTGTGTTAGAATTTTTCTACCACTTTTGTTGAGGAGTCAATATGTCTGGGCATTCAAAATGGGCTTCAATTAAACACAAAAAAGCCGCAACCGATGCAAAACGCGGCAAAATATTCACAAAAATGATCCGTGAACTCGCCATCGCCGCCAGGAGTGGTGGGGGAGATCCTGATACAAATCCCCAGCTGAGAAAAGCCATTTCCTCTGCCAAAGCTGTAAATATGCCTGCAGATAACATTAAAAGAGCTATCCAAAAGGGAACAGGGCAGCTGGAAGGTGTCAACTATGAAGAGATCTCTTACGAAGGATACGGCCCTGGAGGAGTGGCGATCTACATAGAAACAATGACGGATAATAATAACAGAACCGTATCGGAACTGCGGCGTATTTTTACAAAAAGCGGAGGAAATATGGGTGAATCCGGCTGTGTTGCCTGGATGTTCAGCCGAAAAGGATATATTGTCGTTGAAAAATCGAAGGCCTCCGAAGATGAACTTCTTGATATCATTCTCGAGGCAGGGGCCGAGGACCTTGTGGAAGATGGCAGTAACTATGAAATTTTTACGGCACCGGACAGTTACGAGCCCGTCATTAATGCTCTTGAAGAGAACAGCATAGAGACAGCCGCCTCAAATCTGGGATATATTCCCCAGAATTATATTAAAGTTGAAGGAAAGCAGGCCCAGCAGCTGCTTCGTTTGATGGAAGAATTGGAAGACCATGACGACGTCCAGAACGTATGGGCCAATTTCGATATCGATGAAGAAGAAATTGCTCAGTATTCAGAGTAATTGATGAGGGTGCTTGGAATTGATCCCAGCCTAAAATCCACAGGATATGGTCTCATCGAATATACGGGTCAGGAATATTCTGTTTTGGCTTACGGCACCATCAAACCAACCGGGAGCAAACTCTTACTTCACAAAATCAATGAGATAAAGAACAAAATCGAAGAGATCATCGACACATATAAACCCGAAGAAGTGGCCATCGAAAATACAATCTTTATGCAAAACATCAAGACAGCACTCATACTCGGGCAGGTGAGAGGAGCCGCTCTCATCGCCATCGCTTCACAGGATTGTCCTTTATATGAATATTCTCCTCTGGAAATCAAAAAGGCGGTCACGGGATATGGACAAGCCGACAAAAACCAGGTCAGTATTATGATAAAAACACTCTTGAATATCACGGACGACCACATGGAAACAGATGCTTCCGATGCTTTGGGAACGGCATTCTGTCACTTGAACTCAAGGCTGTTTCAGCAAAAAATTGAAGAATCCATTTGAAAAAGAGAGCAAAGAATGATTGCTTACCTGAAAGGAAAGATCAAGCACAAGAAGACCAACCAGGTCATTTTAGATGTGAGTGGCGTGGGATATTGTGCGTGGATACCTCTGACCACTTATCTGAAAATAGGTGATATCGGAGATACAGCTGAACTCATTATTCACACACACATGACGGATAAAGCCCTGCTCCTCTATGGTTTTTGCTCTGAAGAAGAAAAGTCGCTCTTCCAGAAACTGATCGGCATATCCGGTATCGGACCAAAAATCGCGCTCAACATTCTTTCGGGGATTGAAGTTTCAGATCTCGAGGATGCCATCCGGCAAAGTGATGTCTCCCGTATTTCGCTGGTCCCAGGGATAGGCAAAAAAACAGCTTTAAGGATTGCGATTGAACTCCAAGAAAAACTCGAGAAAAAGGCAAACGCGCTCAATATCAAGGGTTTACAGGAAAAAGAAGATTTGGTGTCGGCCCTGATAAACCTCGGATTTAAGAGAAGGGAAATCGAACTCACTGTAGAAGAAACGCTGAAAAACTCTATATCCGGCCAGGATTTCGAAACACTTTTAAGAGATAGTTTGAAGCGATTGGCAAAAATTTAATAAGGACAAACAGTTGAAAGGCAACAAAACATTGGAGGCCGTACTCAATCCCGTCCGTACGAAAGAAGATCTTTTGTTTGAAGACAGCCTACGGCCGAGGAGTTTCAAAGAGTTTGTCGGACAGGACACCGTCTTAGCCAATCTGAAGATTTTTATTGAAGCGGCCCGTATGAGGGATGAGCATCTCGATCATGTACTCCTTTACGGACCTCCGGGATTGGGGAAAACCAGCCTCGCCTTTCTCATCGCAAAAGAAATGGGTGTTGGAATCAAACCCACATCCGGTCCGGTCATCGAGAGGACCGGTGATCTTTCGGCTATCCTCTCTAACTTACAGGCTAAGGAAACCCTCTTTCTCGATGAAATCCACAGGCTGCATCCTGCTGTCGAGGAAATCCTCTATTCGGCAATGGAAGATTTCAAGCTGGATATAGTTATCGGGCAGGGTCCGGGTGCCAGGAGCCATAAACTTCAGCTAAAAAAATTCACGCTTATCGGAGCCACAACAAGAGCCGGCCGGATCACGCCGCCGCTGAGAGGACGATTCGGCATTATCCACCGTCTGGACTACTATGATGTGCCCGAATTGGAAAAGATCATCAAGAGGTCAGCGGCCATCCTTAAAGTGGATGTTGACCAAAACGGTGCCCAACAAATTGCCCTTCGCTCCAGGGGAACTCCGAGGGTGGCCAACAGGCTGCTGCGTAGAGTTCGAGACTATGCCGATGTGATCGGCGAAGGAAAAATCACCCAACATGAGGCCACCAAAGCACTGGATATGATGGAAGTAGACGTTCTCGGGCTCGACGAGGTGGACAGAAAAATTCTGATGACGATTATTGAAAACTTTGGAGGCGGCCCCGTAGGAATCAGCACGATCGCTGCGGCCATTGACGAGGAAAAGGAAACGATTGAATCCATATATGAACCGTTTTTGATGCGGATCGGATTCCTCGAACGCACAACACGGGGACGAAAAATCACTCAAAAGGCCTATGGGCACCTCGGGTTCTCTTTTCACCGCTCTCCCCAAAGAAAGCTCTTTAAAAAGTAACAAGTGCTGCTTTCAGATTTTGACTTTTTTCTCCCTCCCGAGCTCATCGCACAAAAACCAGAAAAAGAAAGAGATGCATCTCGAATGATGATCCTTCATAGAGACTCAGGAGATATCACTCATTCATCATTCCGGGAATTCCCCAACTATCTCCAGAAAAACGACACTCTTGTTCTCAATAACTCCAGAGTTTTCCCCGCCCGCACCTGGGGAAAGAAAGACAACACAACGATAGAATTTCTTTTTCTCCGAAAGACAGAGGAAAAGACCTGGAAGGTAATCTGCCGGCCTGCAAAAAGAGTCCGGATGGGTGATGAAATACATTTTTCTCCCGACCTCAATGGCTGTGTTGTGGGCGTGGGGACAGAGGGCAAAAGGGAACTCCGGTTTTCGGCGGAGAATGTTCTTCAAGAGCTCAAAACAATCGGGTATGCTCCCCTTCCCCCTTATATTAAACGAAAACAAGACCAGCTGGATATGAAAAATTTCGACCTTGTTCGCTACCAGACAGTGTTTGCTCGAAAAAGAGGATCCATTGCCGCTCCAACGGCAGGCCTACATTTCACAAAAACCATGCTGCAATCGCTCCAGGATAAAGGTGTGAATTTGGCTGAAATTACATTAGATGTGGGCCTGGCCACATTTCAGCCTGTCCGTGAAGACATCATCGAAAACCATAAGATGCTTAAAGAGTCATACACTATAGA
>CAZEWV010000195.1:0-5598 GCA_964516025.1 uncultured Eubacteriales bacterium | reverse complement strand
CAGGAGAACTTAAAGAAAACCAAAACAATTGCGGACAAAGTCAGCACTGGAAAAAGATGTATAAAGAAGATCAGGATTGTATTCCCCAGAACACAATGGGGTTCCTTGAGCAGCAGTCGGACAGATCCGAGCCTTTCTAAAGAGTCATGAATATTTTTTCCGTGAGCCTGGATGTTTTGCCTGAAATCAATTTTCTTAGAAAGTTCTTGAACAGCGTCCTGTCTGTTTCTGATTCTTTTTAATTGAGAATTGTCAGGAAATATTTTCAGCCAGTCACTGAGAACTTTTTTTCCTAAACTTGTTGTTGTACGGTTGATAAAATGAAACACACTTCTGTTCCCGAATATGCTCAGGTCCATTGTGTAGGTGTGGTCAGAATCCTCGAACTCCCTCCCATCTCCATAATCTAAAAAAGCGCCTTGGATGGCCTTAATCTCATCTTGGTTGATGGTCTTGAGAGTCGTATGAAAATTTCTTCGTTTGATGTGGCGCTCGTGAATCATGGCTGTTAGAACAAAAACAAAAAGGAAAAAGAGGAACGCGTAGAGGTAAAATGGGGAAGAATGCAGAACAACCTTAAAAAGAAAAAAGATTCCGCAGATAACAAATAACAATTTCAAAAAAGATAAGACTAATTCTGTTTTTTTTAAGCCCGAGAGCTGCAAATCGACAGCCTTGATTTTTTCTTGAAAGACGGCTTCTAGCTTCCTTTGATCCATGTTTTATATCTCACACCATTTGTGTTCCTTTTGCAATAGGGGTCGCATCTTAATAAAAAGGGAGGCTCTGGCGAGCCTCCCTTTATCCTGGGAAAGGGATTCAAGGAGGGTTTGAATCCAAGATGGATATATAATTCTACTGCATGATTTATGCCATATTTTGCTTTTCTTTCCCCCTGTTGACACAAATGATTATTGAAAGACGTGTCAAGTTTTTTAACACGACTTAAGATGTTTCTTGAAGCATAGAACTCTATCCTATTGAATTTAAATACGATACAGAGAATATCATCATATTGTCTAAAACGTATGAAAAAAAAATAGATTACAAAAAAAATCTTAGGGTCAGGCCTGCAAAACATGAATAACTTTCAACAGAAAACAATCAATATCGAGAAAGTTATTCATGTTTTGCAGGCCTGACCCTAACTATTTCTTGAGTTTTGAACTCAAAAGCTTTTTAAAATCAGGATGCACCGAAAATCCCAAATCCTCGGCCGTTCTTACGTACTGAGAAGAAAGAGTGAAGTTTTCTTTAAAATAAAAGATGACAGCCAGGTTGTTATAAGCCAATGAATATCCGGGATCGATCCTGATCGTATTCTCATAATGAACAGCCGCATCTGCCAAAAGATTCCGACTGAAATAGTAGTGTCCTAGATTGAGATGAGCTTCGAGATAGTCCGGATTCAGCTCCAAAGCCTTTAAACAAGCCTCCATCCCCGCTTGGTCATTTCCTTCTTTCATCAGCACAATACCTAAAAGATTAAACGATTCCGGCAAAAGAGGATCGAGAGAGATGGACAAGAGACAAGATTTTTTGGCCTCCTTGAAATTCCCTGTCTGCAAAAAAGCGCTGCCCTGATTAAAATAAGCAAAAGCATAATCCGGTTTGATGGCGATGCTTTTCCGGCTCGCTTCTAAGGCCTCTTCATGTAGTCCTTTCTTTAAGAAAGCTGAGGCCAGATTGGAATACGCTTTGTAATAACCAGGATTGAGCTGAATCGCCCTCTTGAATTCAAGAACGGCCAAGTCCAAATTTTTATTGATAAGACAAACACACCCTAAATTGTAATGGGCTTCTGGAAATTTGGGATTGGCTTCAATGGCTTTACGGAATTCTACAGCAGCAAGATCGATCAATTCTCTCTCCATAAAAATACTGCCAAGATTATTGAGAGCCCCTGCGTTGGTTGTTGATATTTCGAGAGCCTTTCGTGTCACTTCTTCGGCTTTTTCGAGTTCATTTTTTTGTATGAGGGCCGATCCTAAAACAGTCAGCGATTCCGGAAAATCCGGCCGTATTTTCAGTGCTTTTCTGGTCTCTTTAATGGCCTCGTCAACTCTGCCTGAGTTGAGGTAGAGATGGCCAAGATTGGAATAGGCTTTGGCATAGTTGGGATTGAGCTTAAGGGCTTTTTTAAATTCCAACTCAGCCTGAGTGATTTTGCCCTTCATCATATAGGCAATCCCCAAATTAAAATGCACCTCTGTAATATCGGGGTGGATCTGGATCACCTCTTCATAAATATCTATAGCCTTGTCAAGTTGGCCGCTCTTACGATAAACAATTCCTAAAAGGTTTAGAACTTCCGGAAGATCTGACTCAACTTGAATGGCTTGAACACATTCCTCAGCTACAGCATCGAAATCGCCTTTTTCTAAATAGATGAGAGCCAGAATGACATGAAGATCGGTCTCATTCAGATTGAGACTTTTTCGCTGATTGTAGAAAGAGAGCGCTTCATCAAACTTCTCTTGGGAAAGGGGAAAAGAGCCGGGATAAAAACTCCGTTCTTTGTTCACAAAAATAATGCGTTTGGAGAATTCGTCGAATGTCTCGACTATCTGCCCATTCCCCATCACAGATTTTTTTTCATTAAGATCTATCGCTCCAAAAAGATGACTGAATTCATGGATCAGCGTCTGCCTCATGACAAAGCCTGATTCGATCCTCCTCAAAAGGACAAAACCATTCAGATAGGATGCCACACCCAGAAGATCATTTTTAAGATGATACTGTGCGGTTAATCCGAGGATAATGTCGGTGTCTTCCCTTGAAAATTTTTGTCTCAGGTCTTTCATGAGAGTATGCATGGAAAACAGTGAATTTGGTGAATACCAGGATTCAATACTCTGAAGTTCAAACTCTATGCCAAAATTATCCTTAAAAATTCGAGATGTTTCATAAATCAGCCGCCTTGCTTCTTGACGCCAGGAGTCTTTTTTCCTGAATTCCTCATCAACAGCAATTTTGACACGTACGCTGCGGGTGGATAGATCTTGAGAAAATCCTGATCTAATAAAAATAAGAAAAAATATGAAAAAAATTAGAAAAATTCTGTGTTTAGAAAAAAAAATGTTTGAAAAAGGAATATTTTCCCTCAATCCTAATTCTCCATCCCTGCCGTATATACAATATGTCTTTTTAGGCTTTGTCAAATTTTTCAATGAGACAAAATCCGGAAAAAAGACTATAATATAGTTTTGATTTTACTGAAATTATGGGAAGAAAAAACTAATGAAAAATTTAAAATCCGTGAAGGTTTTCCACCTTTTATTGGCTTTGCTGTTTCTGGTCTCAATAAATATCGCTCAATATGAAGGTGACTCAAACCGCATCACAATCAAACTGTATCAAAATTTGGATAAACTCCCTCTCAACAGCCAACTCAAAATCGCAATCAAAGTCAAAATCGAAGACGGCTGGCACATCAACTCTGATACCCCCAATGACGAATTCCTCATCCCTACATCTTTTGATCTTCTATCTGATAGGAATTTCGAAATCACAAAGATCAAGTATCCGGATCCACTCATATTACACCTGTCTTTCTCGGACGAACCTGTATCAGTTTTTGAGGGAGAATTTTTCATAGGAGCCATTATAGATATCCCGGAAAATTTAGAATTGGGAAACCACCAAATCCCGGTGGAATTGTATTATCAAGCCTGCAATGACAAGACTTGCGAGCCCCCCAAAGCTGTCAAATCCACACTTGAAATATCAGTCGTAAACAGCAGCACTCCGGTCAAAGAAATAAACAAGGACATATTCGCAAAGCTAAAACTCTCAAAATAGCCCCCTTATTTAAAAAAAAAGCCATCAGAGGGGAGGTTCCCGGAAGTGACATCTTTCAGGAGGGGATAAAACGGGAACGCCCCCCATCCTTTAATACAGGACATCTGATGGACCAAATTCTCCAATAATTCGATTGACCTCTTCAAGAACGAGGACTCTGCGCAGTAAAACGGCTTCTATTTCTTTTTCGGTCAAGTAAAAACCGGTAATATCCTTTAACAGTACAATATCAAGATTTTTTATTTTTTCGACAAATGAGATCGGGAGCTGCCTCATCATCAGATTTCCAACCCAATGATTTTCAGAAAAGTTGAGATCGGAAGTGTATTCTTTTGAGGTTCGAAAAGACCGGGAATGATCAATAAGTAAAATTCTCCTATCTTTTGTTAAAAGATAATTTCCCAGGTGGCGATCTTCATTGGCGATCAAATTATCAAAGGCCCGCTGCAAGAACATCGAGCGATTCCAGGCGGATGTCTCTTTCTGCGGCAAGACGTAATTTTTCCCATGCCTTTCTTTCAAGCCCGTCCTCGCTTTGACCCACAGCTGAATAGATCCTCGCTTCTGTAAGTGATTTCTTTCTACAGTAGGAGGGATCATATTCAATCCCAGATATTTATCCAACCGGTAGGCCGCAATCTCCCATCTCCAGTTTTCTTCAAATCCTTTATGAAGTCCTTCGATAGGTTTCCAGATCACCTTTCGTGTGATACCGTCTTTATTTAGAAGCAATACATAAGGTTGAGTGATGCCCCTTCTGCGGCTCAACTGGCGGCTATTCAAAATCTTAGCTGAGCCGAGATATTCTTCCCAGTATTCTCTTTGCGCTACTTCATCGGGAGTAAATTGTGCAATTCCCGGACTATATAGCCAGGAGATGGCCAAAAGCACGAGAACAAGTCTTTGTATCTTCATTTTAAATCTCAAGTATATAGACGAAAAAAACCTGTTGATGGTTGGCTTTTTGTCTTATTTTTTTACATTGATCCATAGCCAACCTATTTCATTCCATTTTAAACTTCAAAAGTCCTCGATTTCTTGGGGTGAAAATCTGAGTTCGAAGTTATTAAAAGAAGACTGAATGTCTTCTATCTTTTCAGGTTGTGTATAATATTCTTGCATTCTTCTCCCTCTGAATCCACCAGACAGAGAATATTGCAAAATCCATGCCAAAGTGTGTGAGAATGAGGAAGGAAAATTCAAGAAAACAAAAAAAATCGTGCTATTTCGTCAATACCCCACTGTCGCCGACCATCCAGTCTCCATTGACATACACGTAAAGGATCGTCCGCTGGATGTCTTTTTCCTCTTTGTTTTTGTATTTTAGATCAATGAGCTTCCACTCTCCCAGACCGTTGTACATCATTTTAACCTGGGCTTCGGTGGGGCCGGCAAAATTTTTCCCTTTGAACTTACGGAGTACAGTCGTGTTATTTCCATAGTTTTTAATCTGGACAGGAAGGCGGCCGTTTTCAGCCGAATCATTTTTTATGAATTCTTCAATATAGTCTTCAGGAACATAAAATTCATCAATGGTCACCCATTCATACGCGGAACTGTCTAACTTGATTTCATCCGAAGTGTTTTTCTTACATGCAAAAAAACTTAGAAAAAAGGCAACAAAGACAAAACTTAAGATTGAAATACATTTTACTTTTTTCATGGATGCTCCCGGCAGGTCTTTCATATACTTGTATAATATTTTCAGCTCACCAAAATGTCAAACACATAACATTTTCCACTTAGAGGATTTCAGGAAGACAGAACGACATCCGGATTGTCGATGGACAGTTCACG
>CAZEWV010000194.1:0-5621 GCA_964516025.1 uncultured Eubacteriales bacterium | reverse complement strand
TAGCTTTCCTTTATGGCGCCGAGAAGCAGATCGAGCTGTTTAGTCTTTTTGGCCGCTCTTAGGATTTTTATGAATCCAAACGGCAAAAGCCGTCCGCGTGCCTTCTGGATGCCTTCTGTAAAATCCGGCATGGCAATGACAAATGCAACAACTTCACCGGAAACAGTCACGGCCTTAACAAACCTGGGATCAAGAACGGGCATATAGCGTTTGGCCAGAGCCTCCATCTCTTTCTCATCCAGAGGAGTATAACCATAGATATCGCTGGCAGTGTACGTTTCGTTCATGAGGTGGAGGATGAGCTTAATCCACGGCTTAAATTCCTTTTTTTTCTTAAACTCAATGATGCGGTAATCCCCTTTTCTCTTGGCCCGTTCGTAAATTTTCTGGTAAAATTCCGGCATTTCCTTCGGGACGTCAATCCGGTAGACAAAATAATCGATGTCTTTCGAATATCCTTGTTTCTCCACAAATTGGGGCATCCACTCGTAATTGTAATATGTAGCAATTGTGGCGCGGTTTTCAAAACCCTCAATAAGAAAGCCTTCCGGGTCTTGGTCTGTAAAACCATAGGGTCCGACGATTCTCGTCATTCCATTTTTTCGGCCCCATCCCTCGATTTCCTGGAGGAGAACCCGAACAACGGATTCGTCTTCCGATGTCTCGAGATAGCCAAATCTGACTGTATTTTCTTTCTTGTACTCGTTGTAGCGGTCGTTAATGATACCCATAACTCGGCCCGCGGCTTCCCCATCTTTGAAGGCCAGAAGCAAAACCGTCTTACAATAAGCAAAGGATTTATTCTTCTTCGCATTAAAATATTTCCATTCATCCATATAGATGGGATGCACCCAATTCTTGTGGCCGGCATGAATCTTTTCCGGAAGATAGATAAATGTTTTCAAGTCCTTCCGGGTTATGACTTCTCTAACGGGGATGTCCATTTTTTTTCCTTCTTGATGAAACAAACTGTGCCTAATTTATCCTAATTCTACACCAAAAATCAATTCATAAAATCGGGGTTGACACTCAAGAGCAGAATGAATAAACTTGAGAATCATAAAAAATAGACAACTGTATTCACATGAAGATAAAAACGTTTCCACACGGTATCCATCCTCCGGAACATAAATCTCTGACCGCCGGCTCTCCTCTTGAATCCATGCCTCCTCCCGAAAAAGTTTTCATTCCACTCCACCAGCATTTTGGCAGCCCCGCAAAAGCCATTGTGCAGAAAGGGGATGAGGTCCTCCTTGGGCAAAAAATCGGAGAGGCCACAGCACTCTTTTCAGCAAATGTGCATGCGAGTGTCTCTGGAAAAGTTTTGGCTATTGACGGCTACAACCACCCTCTCGGAAAGCCCGTTCTCACCGTCTCCATTGCCAACAATGGCGAAGACAGGTCCGACCCCGGAATATATGGAACCGAAAAACCCCTTTCTCTGGAGCCGGAGGCTATCCGGACGAAAGTGAAGGAGGCCGGGATTGTGGGGCTTGGAGGCGCGGGATTTCCAACAGCTGTCAAGCTGTCTCCGCCAAAAGACAAACCGATCGACACCGTCATTATAAACGGCTGTGAATGTGAGCCGCTGCTCAACGCCGACTACAGACTTTTGATGGAGTTTGCCGACCATGTCCTTCAGGGAGCCGAACTTGTACGAATCGCCACAGGCGCCGGCCGGATTATTATCGGGATTGAAGACAATAAAAAAGATGCTTTTACCCTCTTTAAAGATAAAACTTTGGGTTCTCAGATAGAGGTTGTCCTTCTCAAAACAAAATATCCACAAGGCGCTGAGAAAAATCTTATTTCTGCCCTCCTCAATAGGGAGGTTCCAAAAGGAGGGCTTCCTTTTGATGTTGGGGTTGTGGTCCAGAATGTCGGGACAGTCAAGGCCATCTGGGACACCGTCAAAACAGGTCGACCCCTCTATGAACGCGCCCTGACTGTATCCGGATCGGGGATTAAAAATCCTAAAAACTTGATGGTCCGGATCGGGACTCCATTCAAGGATGTGCTGGAATTCTGCGGCGGACACAACAACGAAGCGAATATCCTTGTTATGGGCGGCCCTATGATGGGTCTTTCCCAGTGGACATCGGACGTTCCCGTCATCAAAGGAACCTCGGGGATTCTCTCCTGGCAAACCGCTCCTCCCAAGTTTGTGCACACCTGCATCCAGTGTGCACGGTGTCTTGGACACTGCCCTATGAACCTTGTGCCAACACGGCTTATGAAATACGCGAAAAATGACCATATCAAAGAAGCGGAAGACTGGGGAATTTTGGACTGTGTGGAATGCGGCTGCTGTCAGTACACATGCCCGGCCCGTATTCCCCTTGTCCATTGGATCCGCCTGGGAAAAAACAACGTGATGATTGAAAAAAGGAAAAAGAGTGCCTGATGACCGATAAGGCTCTTCTGCTCGAATCGTCCCCACACTTTAGAGACCAGGATTCTGTTCCGAAAATCATGTACGCGGTCATCCTCAGCCTCCTCCCGGCAGTCCTGGCATCCATCTACTTTTTTAGATGGAGGGCCTTCTTGCTTTATTCCTGCTGTATTATCGGCGGGGTGGCCACGGAAGCCCTTTTTCTCTGGATTAGAAAAAAACCCATGAACTCCCTGTGGGATGGATCGGTTATCATAACAGGCTTACTTCTCGCAATGACGCTCCCTCCGGATCTTTCCCTAGACTCCGCTGTTATCGGTGCTGTTGTGGCCATAGGACTCGGGAAACACGTCTTTGGAGGCCTGGGACACAACATCTTTAATCCGGCACTGGTAGGACGCGCTTTCCTTCAAACGGCCTTTCCTGTTGCCATGACCACCTGGACCGCCCCGGCAACGCTCTCTGTCGATGCGGTTACCTTTGCCACACCCCTCGGCAATCTGAAATTTGAAGCCGCTCTCGTCGAGGGAACCCTCACTCCGGCCAAAGATTTGTTCTGGGGAAATGTTGGAGGCAGCTTAGGAGAGACTTCGGCCATTGCCCTCTTGATTGGGGCCGCCTTTCTCTTTTATAAGAAGGCCATAGACTGGAAAATTCCGGCAGGAATCATCCTCTCGTTGACAGTCTTTACCGGAATTTTCTGGCTGGTCAGTCCCGACACCTACGCCACTCCCCTGTTCCATGTGATGGCCGGAGGCTTGATCCTTGGAGCGTTTTTTATGGCCACAGATATGGTCACATCCCCGATCACACCGAAGGGAACCTGGATTTTTGCCTTGGGAATTGGGCTGCTTGTCGGATTGATCCGTCTCTTTGGAGGACTTGCAGAAGGGGTGATGTTTTCGATCCTCTTTATGAATATGTTCGTACCGCTTCTCAATCGATTCTCCCGTCCCCGCATCCTGGGAGAACGGAGAAAAAAATGAGCCTGTCTTCAAGGATGATTCTTGCTCTCACATGTGTCGGGCTCATTTCAAGCGGATTTCTCGCCGGAGTCGGCTTGTGGACAAAAGAAAAAATTGCTTTCAACATCCAGCAGGAGATTGAACAAGCCATAAAAATGGTCGTTCCGGGTACGGTCGTCAGTGAAACTCTCTTTGAAGAGCGGGCCTTCACAGTATACGCAGGAAAGGCCGAAGACGGGTCTTTAGCCGGATATGCCGTCTATGCCTCCGGGGCGGGATTTCAGGATACCATCACCGTGATGTTTGGGACGGATATTGAGGTAAAAAAATTAATCCGGTTGACGATCCTCAGGCAGACGGAAACGCCCGGCTTGGGCGCAAACATTGAAAGAGAGGACCTCTTTCTCAAGTTCTGGGAGGACCGAGACATCCAGGAGGACCTCACCCTGCATAAACCTGCCGCCAGCTCTCCCAATGAACTGACCCCCACCGAAATCAACACCATAACAGGAGCTACGATCTCTTCGGAAGCGGTCCTCGACATCGTCAATCTTTCGCTAGAAAAACTCAGGGATAAAATCGAACAAAGAGGCCAATTAGGGAGCAGTGAAAAAGATGGCTACTAAAACGCTCTCTGCCGAATACGTCAAAGGACTCTGGGATGAAAATCCGGTCTTTCGCCAGCTTTTGGGTCTTTGCCCGACACTGGCTGTTACCAATGCCGTCATCAATGGGATTGCGATGGGCCTGGCCACGACATTTGTCCTTCTCCTCAGCTCTCTTGTTGTCTCTTCGATAAAGAAGGTCATCCCCAATCAGGTCCGGATTGCCAGCTATATCGTCATTATCGCCAGCTTTGTGACCGTGGCGGACCTCTTCCTCCAGGCCTTTTTCTATCCGATTTCCAAGGCCCTCGGCCCCTATGTACCGCTGATCGTGGTCAACTGTGTGATCCTTGGCCGGCAGGAAGCGTTTTCCTCAAAAAACTCAGTAGGGCGTTCGATGATCGATGCTCTCGGGATGAGCACCGGATTTGTCCTGGCCCTGCTGCTTCTCAGCTCTGTGCGCGAAATTCTAGGGGCAGGAACTTTTCTCGGTATCCAGGTGCTCGGCTCCTGGTTTAAACCTTGGATCATTATGCTGCTGCCGGCGGGAGCTTTTATCGCTTTAGGCATTCTTCTCGGTTTAGCTCTTCTTCTTGAGAACAAAACTCAAAAGAGGAGGACCTGATGGAACTGCTGGCGCTTTTCATTTCAGCCATCCTGGTCAACAACTTTGTTCTCTATTACTTCCTCGGCATCTGTCCGTTCTTAGGTGTAAGCAAAAAGCTTGATTCCGCCATCTCCATGGGGTTGGCCGTGACTTTTGTCATGACGATTACGGCCGTTATCTCTTGGATGATCAACAATTGGATTCTGATCCCTTATAATATCAGCTATCTCCAGACTGTTGCCTTCATCCTGGTTATCGCCTCTCTTGTACAGCTGGTGGAGATGTTTATCCGAAAGATGAGCCCGCCGCTTTATCAAGCTCTTGGAATTTATCTGCCCTTAATCACGACTAACTGTGCCATCATGGGGCTTGCCCTTCTCGCAGCCAGGAAAAATTATGGTTTCTTCGAAGCCGTCATCTTCGGCACTGGATCGGGAATAGGATTTACACTGGCCATTGTGTTGATGGCAGGGATCCGGGAACAGCTCGACCTTGCGGATATTCCCGAACCCTTAAAGGGTGCCGGGATTGCTCTTATCGTGGCGGGGATTATGGCGCTAGCTTTTACGGGTTTTTCAGGGATGATCAAACTATGAGCTTTCTTATTCCTGTTCTCACCATGACTATCCTGAGCCTTCTTTTTTCATCTGGACTTGTCCTCGCCTACAAAAAGCTTAAAGTCGAAGAAGATCCAAAGATTGAAGCCGTCAATGAAGCCCTTCCCCAGGCAAACTGCGCAGTCTGTGGTTTCTCCGGATGCCGGGCCTTCGCCGAAGCCGTTGTCAAGGGGACAGCGGAATCCAACGGATGCCCTGTTGGGGGGAATGATGTCGCTGCCGAGGTCGCCGAAATCATTGGCGTATCCGCTGGGACGGTCCTCAAACGCGTTGCACGACTCCACTGCCGAGGGACAAAAGAGGCGGCGGCCTCACGGGGTCTCTACCTGGGAGTCACGACCTGTGCGGCCTCCCATATCATCGGGGGGAACAAGCAGTGTTCATATGGATGTATGGGCTATGGCGACTGCGTGCTGTCCTGTAAGTTCGATGCCA
>CAZEWV010000193.1:0-5659 GCA_964516025.1 uncultured Eubacteriales bacterium | reverse complement strand
CCTCTTCCCGGTCAAACTGGCGGCCAAGGCGTTGTCAAAGGCGACTTTCTCATTGGCGGACCACTCGACATAAGTGTTCAGGTTCAGCTCTCTTTTGAATCCCACCACGGCGGGAAGAATCTCAGAGCTTGGTGTTCCGGGATACGAGGTAACCACATGACATCCCGCTTCGACAATTCCTCTGGCTATGGCCACATTTCCCAGTACGACTTTTTTTCCCCCCTTTTCTCCAGATATCATTTGGACCTTTGAAAAATCGGTCGAAAGGCGTCAATAAATTTCTGGTTTTGTTCCAAAGTCCCAACAGTCACCCGTAAAAAGGTCGGCTTTCCGTACATGGTCAAAGGCCTTATGATGACTCCCTCTTTCTGAAGCTCTTCTGCAATCTTAACAGCATCGGTCTTGACATCTAAGGTCACAAAATTGGTTTCAGAAGGGATATAAAAAACGGACAATTCTTTAAATTTCTCGTACAGGAATTTTTTACCTAATTCATTCACTTCAATGGATTTCCGGATATGGTCGACATCTCCCAGGGCAGCAATGGCCCCCATCTGGGCCAATCTGTTCACGGAAAAAGGGGGACTGACCTGTTTGAGGGCCCGAGTGAACTCTTTGTGTGCGACGCCATATCCAACACGAAGCCCGGCCAGACCGAATAACTTGGAGAAAGTTCGCAAAACAAATACATTTTTGCCCTCTTTGACATACCGGAGGGTGTCGGGATAATCCCCGCTGTTGATGTATTCGTAATAAGCCTCATCAAAAACCACGATGACATCATCGGGAACTCTTTCCATAAAACGCTCTATGTCCTGCCGGCCCGTCATCGATCCAATGGGATTCATGGGATTATCCAAATACACTATTTTCGTATCATGTGAAATCGCTTTCCAGATGGAATCGAGATCGTGCTGAAAGTCCTTCAAAGGGATTTGTTTCAGGTTCGCATTCATGATTTGAGCAACGATTTTGCCCATTATGAAGGAGGACTCACTCATGATGAAGGTGTCCCCTTTATCTAAAAAGGCCACACCAATGAGGTAAATCAATTCTGTCGTGCCGTTTCCGATTTTGAGACAGTTTTTAGGAATTCCCAACAAATCGGACAGTTTTTCTCTCAATTCATAGCAGATGGTATCGGGATATAGATGTCCATCACTCAGAGATTTGTTTATGGCTTCAAGAGCCAGGGGAGAAGGGCCGAGCGGATTTTCGTTTGATGCCAGCTTGCAGATATTTCCTTCTAGACAAAGCTTCCTCTGGAGAATTTCAATGGGGAGTCCGGGCTCATAATTTTCAACGGTAAAGACACAATCTTTAATTAGTTTCTTCATAAAGACAAGTGCAACAAAGAAGCGAAAATTCTTGTGGTATTATTGCAATAAATAGTTTGCCAGAATTGGATTCAAATTGCGAGAAGAATTTGTCATTTTGACATCAAATTATTCCTATGGTATTTTGTCAACCAAGCTATACAATTCTTAGAGATGCTCCTTCCCCCGTGTGAAGGAAAACAGACTGGAGGTTTCGGATGATCTTAGGAATCAGTCATCTGGGAGTGGCGGTCAAAGACCTTGAAGAATCACGAGAATTTTATCGAAAAGCGTTCGGTCTGGAATCGTCCGATCCTATTTTAGGTGGAGATGGGACGATCAAAGTGAGTTTGGTCGATACAGGGAACGTTTTCATCGAGCTCCTCCAGCCCATAGGAAACGAAGGCGTGATGGCCAAATTTCTGGAAAAGCGGGGTGAAGGATTTCATCACGTCTGTTATGAAGTCGAAAACATCGCCGCTGAAGTCGACTCTGCCAAATCGAAGGGGCTGGAGGTCCTGGGAGAAATACGTCCGGGAGCGGAAGGAAAAACAGCGTTCCTTCATCCCCGTGATACGCATGGCGTTCTGGTCGAATTCGTGGAAAAAGAGGATTGAAAAATGGATTTCGAAATCACAGAAGAACAGAGAATGTTCCGGGATATGGCCCGTAAGTTTGCCGAACAGGAGATTTTACCTTCCCTGAAGGAAAACGAACGCCAGGAAATATTTGATCCAGCAATCATAAAAAAAATGGCCGCCCAAGGATTGTTGGCTCCGCATATGCCTCAGGAGTATGGGGGATTGGGGCTCGATTATATCACTTCGGCTTTGATTTGGGAGTCTCTATGTTCGGCCAGCCTGGCCGTAACACAGGCCGCCGTGAGCGGTCCCATCCAGCCCGGCACAAACCTGCTCGATGCAGGAAGTGAAGCCCAGAAAGAAAAATACCTCCCCCCGGTAAACAAAGGGGAAATCATCCTGGCCGGCGCTGTGGTGGAACCGAACGCCGGAAGCGACTCCTCCATGATCGAAACGACCGCAAACCGCAGCGGGAATCACTGGATCATCAACGGCACCAAGATTTTTATCACCAACGGTGATATCGCCGATGCGGTCTTATTCATTGCCCAAACAGACAAGAGTTTAGGCCTCAAGGGCTTGGCCACATTTATAGTCGACAAGGGAACATCCGGATTTTCTAGCACAGTCCAAAAGGGGAAAATCAGCTGGAGGGGAGGCAGTGAAGGCACTATCAGATTCACCGACATGGAACTTCCGCTGGAAAACCAGATCGGAGAGACTGGAAAGGCCCTGAGGAATGCGATGCGCGGCATCGATACGGCACGGCTGTTCCTCGCTGCCGGTGCCGTAGGACTCTCTCAGAGCTGCCTGGAGTCATGCCTCAAGTATGCCAAGGAACGTGTGCAGTTTGGAAAACCCATAGGAGGGCACCAGTTGATCCAGGAGATCATCGCCGACATGGCCACAAAAATTGAGGCGTCCAGATGGCTGACTTATTTTGCCGCCTATCTCAAAACCCAAGGTAAGCGCCACATCAAAGAGATGTCCTATGCCAAATATTTTGCCACCGAGACCGCACTCTGGGTTTCAGCGCAAGCCGTAAAAATTCACGGATCTTTCGGGACGATCGATGACTTTCCTGTAGGCCATCATTACCAGGATGCCATCACGGCCACTATTCTCGGAGGCACGGCTCAAATGCACCAATTGACGATCGGACAGCAGCTTCTAGAGATGGCCGCTTTCCGGTAGGAAGCAAAAAACTGTGAAACAACACTTCGATGCCATAGTTGTCGGGGCCGGACCGGCAGGATGTGCCTGCGGCCTGACGTTGGCCAAGGCCGGTTTGAGTACCCTTGTTGTCGAAAGGGGAAAATTTGCCGGAGCCAAAAACATGTGGGGTGGAGTATTTTATGGCCCCCTCTTCCATCAGTTGTTCCCCAATTTTTGGGAAGACGCCCCGGTTGAAAGATACATTCTCCACCATAAGCTCTCCTTTCTCACGGCTGATGCGGCATTGTCTGCGGAATTTTCTTCGACAAAATTCGAGAAGCAACCGTATAATAGCTTTTCACTCCTCCGGGCCAAATTCGACCGCTGGTTTGCGGATAAGGCCCAACAAGCCGGGGCCATTGTGGCTACCGGTCTCCAGGCCGACGACCTCCTCTGGGATGGAAGCAGGATAGTAGGCATCAAGGCCGGTGGAGATGAGCTTCCCGCAAGTGTAGTTGTGGCCTGTGATGGGGCGAACTCTCTACTGGCTGAAAAAGCCGGGCTCAGAAAAAGGCCCTTGCCTCAAGATATGAAGCAGGGGGTAAAGGAGGTTATCCAGATTCCCCGGCAGATGCTGGAACAGCGATTCAACCTTTCGGGAGATGAGGGAGTGGCCTGGGAATTTATAGGATCTTTCACTAAAGGAATTCCCGGCGGTGCCTTTCTCTATACCAACAAAGACAGCCTTTCCATTGGAATTGTGGTTCAACTCAGCGCTCTAGTTAAAAACAAGGTTGACGCCAACGATCTGCTCGAAGAGTTCAAGGAGCATCCCGAAGTGGCCCGCTATTTAAGAGAAGGGGAATTGGCGGAATACTCCGCCCACCTTGTTCCCACATCGGGCAGAGCCAAAATTCCGGAGCTTTTTGCGGACGGGTTTCTGGTGGCCGGGGATGCGGCAGCTTTTTGTCTGGTAACCGGATTGAATCTGGAGGGGAGCAATTTAGCCATGGCTTCGGGGATGGCGGCGGCTGAAGCCGTTATCCAGGCCAAAAAAAAGGAAGATTTCTCAAAAAAATCCCTGTCCTCCTATCCCCATTTCTTGAAGCAGAGCTTCGTTTTGAAGGATTTGGAAACCTTTAAAAAAGCGCCGAAATTTTTGGAAAATCCACGCATCTACAATGTCTATCCCGGATTGGCATGCGACATGGCTGAAAAAATCTTCACCAACGACGGCCAACCGAGGAAAAAAATCTGGAAGCAGCTGAAACGTTCCATGAAAGGTAACGTTTCTCTCCTGCAAGTCGCAAGCGATCTTTATAATATAAAGAGGGACTTGTGAATCCTAAAAAAATTGAAGACAAGCTGGCCGTGAACAAATTCGATGTGGACCAGGAAGTCCACATCCGAATAAAGGAGGACATTTGTTGCCAATGCAAAGAGTTGGACTGCTTATATGCCTGTCCGGCCGGCTGTTTCACGGCGGTTGAAGATCACATCACTTTCTCTTTCGAAGGCTGTCTCGAGTGCGGCAGCTGTAGAATAGTCTGTGATAAAGAGGCCATAGACTGGACTCTTCCTAGGGCCGGATTCGGTATTTGTTATCTTTATGGGTAGCCATGAAAATTATTGTCTGTGTCAAAAAAATCCCTGACCCGGAGATCCCTCCGGCCAAGTTCAGGCTGGATGAGGAGTCCAAGAAGGTTATCCCTCCCGAAGGGATCCTCCCTGTTATGAGTCCTTATGATTTGCAGGCCGTTGAGTTGGCCTTACGGATCAAGGATAAAGACAACTCCGATGTGACGGTCCTGACCATCGACAAAAAAACCTCTTCCAGCGTCATCAAACACGCGTTGGCCATGGGAGCCGATGAGGGTATTGTCCTTTCTGATGTTGCCTTCGAAGGTTCGGATAGTTTCTCGATGGCTTACATCCTGAGCCAAGCGATTCAAAAGATCGGGAATTGTGATTTGATCCTCTGCGGAAGACAAGCCGCGGACTGGGATGAGGGATTGGTCGGTACAATCCTTGCGGAATATTTGAGATTGCCTCTGGTTACACTGGCCTACGACTTAGAACAGAAAGATGGGGAGTGGAGAGTGAAGCGGTCAACCCTGGATGGCTATCAGCTTTTTGCCGTCTCCTCTCCGGCCGTGGTTACGGTCAGTAACGCAGTGGGGCAGCCCCGTTTGCCTTCGGGATGGGGAATAATCGCCGCTTCTCAAAAAAGTTATCTTGTTTGGAATGCTCAAGATATCGGCGCCAATCCCTCCCGGACCGGAGCCGGAGCGGCTCGAAGAACACTGGCCAAGCTGTTTATTCCCAAACAGGACCGATCGTGTGAAATTATCGAAGGGAATACAATCTCAGAGGCATCGGTTAAACTGGCCGAAAAACTAGTGAAGGAAGGAATTGTACGGATCCCAACCTAGCCAGAAGAATCATGACAGAGAATCGAGGAGTTTTGATCTGCGGCGAGACCGTCGAAGAACATTTGACAGTTATCACGGCAGAGTTAGTCCATACGGGCCGGAGGCTTTGCGATGGACTTAAGGAAGAGTTGAGTCTTGTTCTGTTGGAAAAAAATTTCCAGACCGCTGCAGATGA
>CAZEWV010000192.1:0-5669 GCA_964516025.1 uncultured Eubacteriales bacterium | reverse complement strand
ACATAAGCATTCCACCATTGATGCCTATGACCTGACCTGTTATATATGCGGCCTCGTCGGAGACCAAAAACTTGACCACATGGGCCACTTCCTCAGGCACTCCAAATCTTTTCATGGGGATGATATCGACAAACATCTTTTTTATGGAATCAGGAAGCGCATCTGTCATGGCTGTCGCGATATAGCCTGGAGCAATAGCGTTGACGGTGATCCCCCGTGCCGCTACTTCGCGGGCCAGGGATTTCGTTAATCCGACGACTCCAGCCTTGGAGGCCGAATAGTTGGCTTGTCCAGCATTCCCCATCAAACCTACGACCGAAGAAAGATTCACAATACGCCCATAACGGTTGGAGATCATGTGTCGAATGACAGCTTTGCAGAAGTTAAAAACTCCTTTCAGATTTACTGCCACCACGGTATCCCACTCGTCCTCATTCATTCTCATCATCAGGTTATCCCGTGTGATCCCCGCATTGTTGACGATAAAATCGATCTTCTTGAATTTTTCAAGGATGGCCTCAATCGTCTCTCCTACCAGGTCAAAACGAGACACATCCACACAGTAAGCCGCCGCTTTCCCTCCGTCTTTCTTTATTTTGTCCACAACCTTTTCGAGTTTGTCTTTTTGGACATCAACCAGAATGACTTCGGCTTGCTCCCGGGCAAGCTCACAGGCAATAGATTCTCCAATCCCTTGAGAGGCTCCAGTAACAATCCCAACCTTGTTTTCCAAGGACATATTACCCTTTTATTCCTATAGAAGGCTGAAGAACCCTGCCTAACTCAATCTGGATTTTTTCCTGCACTTTTTGTAAGACAAATTCCCGCGCCATACGAACGGCATTCTTAACTGCGTTGGGGTTGGAGCGTCCATGACCGATGATACAGACACCATTCAGGCCGAGAAGATGTGCTCCTCCATACTCGGAATAGTCTATCTTTCTATACAGCTTCTTGACATTCCTCTTCATGAGAGCGAATCCGATTTTGGCAAAGAGGTTCTTCATGATCTCGGTCCGGGCCATATTGAAAAAGGTTTCCACAACCCCTTCGCTTACCTTGAGAGCGATGTTCCCCGTAAATCCATCACTGACAATGACATCAGCCTGGCCGGAATAGATGTCTTTCCCTTCTATATTGCCGATGAAGTTTAAAGACGAGGACACCAGTCGTTCGTGAACCTCTTTTGTCAGATCGTTTCCTTTGCTTCCTTCCTCCCCAATACTTATGAGTGCAACCCGGGGATTTTTCAGCCTCATAACGGATTCCATAAACACATGTCCCATAAAGGCAAACTGCACAAGATGCTGAGGTTTGCAGTTGACATTGGCTCCGACGTCGGTCAGGAGAGTCAATCCTTTAAGCGTGGGGACCAGAAGGGAAAGGGCTGGCCTCTCCACTCCCGGCAGGGCGCCTAAAACTTTTTTTGATATGTACACAATGGCTGCCGTATTGCCAGTGCTGACAAAGGCATCGGCTTCCTTGGCTTTGACCAACTCAGTTCCGATACGAATGGAAGATTTTTTCATCCTGCGGATGGACAAAAGCCCCTCCTCCATGTCGATGGATTCAGAGGCATTGATAATGGTCACTTTTGCTTGGGAATGAGGAAGGCTGTTAAACTCTTTTTTTACCAGGTCCTCATCGCCTACAAGAAGGATTTCGGCCTGGTATTCCTGAGAAGCCCGGATTGCACCTTCCACGACAACTCTGGGCCCAAGGTCACCACCCATAACATCTACAGCAACCTTCATCATCCCCCCGTGTCACTCTTCGGTGCCTTCGATCACCTGTCTACCGTTATAGAACCCGCAGTCCGGGCAGGCTCTGTGGGGCAGCTTAGGATTCCCACAGTTTGAACAAAGGGACAGTGAAGGAACCTCTAGTGCATCATGAGAACGTCTTTTCTTTTTTCTTGAATGAGAATGTCGTCGTTTTGGATTTGCCATTTATCTTTTATCTCTTAAAAATATTTTTAATTTACCCAGGCGAGGATCAGAATCATGCTTCACACAGTGGCAGTCCCCATCCTTCTCGACCTTCCCACAGACGGGGCAAAGCCCCTGGCAGTCTTTTGTACACAACGGCTTGATCGGAAATGTGAGGTTGATCTGCTCCAGCACCACGTAGAGAAGATCGATGACCGGGCTCATATAGAAAAACCTGTTCATGTCCTCCTCTTCCAACTGGTCTCCCAGCTCTTCAAGCTCTTCAGGGAGATAGACAAGATCAAACATGGAATCCACCGGAATTTCATAGGGCGAAAGACACCGGCCGCAGACAAAGCTGAGTTGGGTTGTTATCCTCCCTTTGATAAAAATTTCATCCTGGATTCTTTTTATAGAGATATCTGCGTGAACAGGTTTGCGGAAAACCACGTTTTCGTCCAGGAGATCTGCGCTGAGAAATTCGAAATTTTTGCTGATTTTCAGCTCTTTTTCGCTTAATCTATCTATCTCTATAATCATATTTTAGGCTCTCCGGAAAAAAGTTAACCTATTATACCATCTTACTTTCGTTTGTCAATAAAGCAGATAACCCCCTCAACCTAAGAGTTCCGCTTGATATCGCTGTAAAGAGACGTATAATAGGAAAAAAGAACCGAGAAAAAAATATGGCAGGATTTAACACCAAAATCGAGCGCAACGGGGTCACCTATTTTGTTCAAACACAGGACCTTGGAAACCCCAGTCAGTGTATCGAATCCCTCATCTACAAATCCGGTAGAGCTCTTTCTCCTCGAAAGGCGTTCTACTCACAACACTTGAACAGCCCCACACTCAAAGAGGATATCGCCCAACTCCTCGAACAACAGCATAAAGCCGTACTCAAAGCCATTACCGATGGGCAGTTCGACCACACCTAGATCACATTGAAAACGAATGTCTGAAAAAACTATTTTTCTAATCGATGGAAACCATCTCCTCTACCGTTCCTTCTATGCGATTAAGCATCTTTCTAATTCAAAGGGATTTCCGACAAATGCCATTTTTGGCTTTATCTCTACTCTACGCAAGTTGATAGACCAGCACCACCCCGATTCCCTAGGAGTGGTCTTTGATACCAAAGGACCGACATTTCGTCACTTGGCATTTAAAGAATACAAAATCCACCGCAAACCGATGCCCGATGATCTCGTCATTCAGATTCCCATGCTGAAGAAAATATTGAAAGCCTTGAACATTCCGATCCTTGAAAAAAAAAAATACGAAGCCGACGATGTTCTCGGTAGCCTCTCGCGCATCATTCCCTCTCACAATCTCCATACAATCATTGTTTCGTCTGATAAAGATCTGCTCCAGCTCGTAGACAAAAACACGACTGTCTACAACAGCTCTAAAGACCTGCTTCTCAATGAAGACGGAGTTAAGGAAACTTTTGGTGTTGCTCCGTCTAAAATTATAGATGTCCTCGCCCTCTGGGGCGATTCTTCTGACAACATCCCTGGAGTCCCGGGGATAGGAGAAAAAACTTCGAAAGCCCTTATCAAACAATTCGGCTCCATCGATGAAATGCTGGACAATCTCGACCATATCGAAAAAATCGGGCTCAAGGAAAAAATTAAAGAGAATCTGGACCAGCTGAACATGAGCCGGAAGCTGGTGACCATCGAAAAAAACCTGAATATCCCGTTCGATCCGGATGATTTTACTCTCTGCGAACCCAACTATAGAGAGTTGATTCCCCTTCTTCAGGAGATGGAATTCACTTCTTTTCTCTCGGAGTACCTGACAAAATCCGATCAAGACAACAAGGACTACACCATCATCTGGGAAGAAGTCCAGATCAAAGAGCTCGTGGATAAAATAAAAAAGGCCAAACGTGTATCCCTGGACACGGAAACCGACAGCCCTTATCCCACCCGGGCCCGTTTGGTGGGGATTTCATTTGCGATTGAAAAAAACAAGGCGTATTATCTCCCCCTCGGTCACGATTACCCTGATGTTCCCTCTCAGATATCGAAGAAGCGGGCCTTTTTTCTCCTCAAGGACATCATCTCAAATCCAAAAATAAAAAAGATCGGGCAGAATATCAAGTATGACGCCATCGTGCTAAAGAGAGCGGGGCTGCCTGTTGAAGGGATCGACCTGGACACGATGGTCCTTTCCTACCTGTTGGAACCGAATTGGGGAAAGCACAACATGAATCGCCTCGCCCTGTCCTATCTCCAGGTCAAAGCCGTTCCCTTTCAAGAGATTGCAGGAAAGGGCAAGGACGCAAAAACCCTCAATGCGGTCGACATCCAACGGGTCGCTCCCTATGCCTGCCAGGATGCAGATCTAGCACTTAAGCTGAGCGACTGTCTCTGGCCTCGAGTGCAAGAGCAAAAGTTGGAATCGCTCTACAGACAGATCGAGTTGCCTCTAATTCCCGTCCTTTCCGACATGGAGATGTGGGGGATTAAGCTCAATTCCGCGGCCTTAAATGAACTTTCCAAAGAACTCCATGAAGACCTGGAGCGGCTCAAGACAAAAATCTTCACAATCAGTGGAGAAGAATTTAATCTCAACTCACCGCAGCAGCTCGCCCATATCCTTTTTGATAAACTCAAGCTGCCTGCTTCGCGGAAAACCAAAATCACAAAAGGATATTCGACAAGCTTCAGTATACTGCAGGACCTTTCCCGGAACTTCCCAGTTGCTTTGCATGCACTGGAATACAGGCAGCTGGCCAAACTCAAATCCACTTATGCCGATGCCCTCCCCCAACTCATCAATCCGGAAACCGGTCGAATTCACACTTCCTACAACCAGACGGTGACCGCGACAGGACGCCTGTCCAGCTCTGATCCCAACCTTCAGAACATCCCGGTCCGGGGAGAACTGGGCCCGCGGTTCCGGCAGGCCTTTATTCCAGCCGAAGGCCATCTCTTCCTTTCCGCAGACTATTCCCAGATCGAACTTCGCGTTCTGGCTCATCTATCCAAGGACCATGCCCTTGTCGATACCTTCCTTAAGGATCAGGATATTCACCTGGAAACAGCCAACCGTGTCTTTGGCCTCGAGTCTTCTCTCTTCAAAGACGAACAGCGGCGGCGGGCAAAAATCATCAATTTCAGCATGATCTACGGCGCATCGGCCTTTTCGATGGCTAAAGAACTGGGAACGACAACCTCCGAAGCTCAGCAGTTCATCGATAGGTATTTTGAAAAATACCCGAATGTCCACAATTTTCTCGAAGGAAGCGTGGAAGACGCCAAGAAGAGAGGTTATTCCGAGACCCTCCTCGGGAGAAGACGGCAGATCCCCGAGCTTTTGCAGAACGACCATATGACTCAGCAGGCAGGCCGCCGCATTGCACTCAATACGCCTATTCAAGGGACCGCTGCCGACCTCATTAAAAAAGCAATGATCGATGTTTGGGAAGAACTTCGCCTGCATTCATTAAAGAGTAAAATGATTCTTCAGGTCCACGACGAACTGGTGTTCGAAGTCCCGGATGATGAACAGGAAGTCATGGAAGATCTAGTAAGGAGGAAGATGGAAAAGGTCTATCCTCTCGAGGTTCCTTTAAAAGTCCATCTTGGCTGGGGCGTCAACTGGGCCGAGGCAAAATAAAAATAATCACTCCAAAAAGATAGATTAAAACCCATCCGACGATTTGAGAACTGGCCACGATAGGGGCGTTCACACCGAGTATGCCGTAAAGATAAATCCCCATCGCCTGCC
>CAZEWV010000191.1:0-5685 GCA_964516025.1 uncultured Eubacteriales bacterium | reverse complement strand
TTGTGGACCAAATTCCTCAGGTGATAGTCCTTGAGACAACCAGGCTGATACAGGTGCCATTTTGTCACGTCCATCAAATGTTACACCGGTTCGCTGCAGAAAATATTTGGGATTCGAGATTTCTCTTAGTTGAATAACGTCTTCCTCCTCCAAAACAAGACTTAGAATGCCGTTATCCGGAGCGATAAAAAAATACTTATTAGTCTCGACCAATAAGATCTTTCTGGAGGAACCCACTGTGGGATCGACAACCGCAACAAATATCGTTTCTTTTGGAAAGAACCTATAGGAAGCATAGAGAACGAAACTCCCCGCACGTACATCAAATGAAGGAACTTGGTGAGTGACATCAATAATCTTAGCCAATGGATTGATACTGGCAATAACTCCCTTTAAGGAAGGCACAAAATAATCCTTTTCTCCGAAATCGGTTAAAAGAGCAATAATTGTATTATCCACCTTAATCATCTTATTTTATATTTTCACTTGATTCAACTTTTTCATGCTCTTTTCCACCAATATTGACGGTGGAGCAAAATCATGTTAATTTTCTGATATGAAATTCCTGAAAGTTCTTACCAATTCGTTAATAAGTGGATTGTTTTTCAGCTGCCTGCTCGCCCTGCTTATCCTGGATCTCAACATCAATCTGTCGTTTCAGATCAAAGTTTTTGGCCAACTGACTCTATTCCTTTTTATTACATATGGACTTTTTATCACATTCCTGTGTGTTCTGATCTTTTATGTCTATCAATTTTTTGCAGGAAAAAGAAGACACGTCACTTTTATCTCTCCCTTTTTCCTCATCATCAGTTTTTCTTTGCTTACCATCGTCTATTTGGTCATTTTCAAAGCCAACCGCGATTTTTTCATATCATTCTTCGATTTGCGGACCTTGTATTTTCTTGATACCCAACCTATCTTTTTGATCCTTTTTTCTATCCTCGGGATTATCATTCTTTATACCTACCACAGTTCGAAGAAAAAAATAATTCTCTGGCTTTTCCCTCTCCTTTTAGCCGCAACAATGATTCTTACGATTTTCCAGAGAACAAATTTCCCTCAACCTCAAAAGAAAGAAAATCTCGCCAATTTGGAAGCCACAAAAATCGAAAAAAAAATCACCATCATCGGACTTGAAGGATTAAACTTCGACTTTCTTATTCCCCTTATCAACGAGGGGAAACTCCGAAACTTTGAAGTGCTCATGGACCAAGGTAGCTGGGGAAGACTGGAGAGCTTTTCTCCAAATGAATCCCTTATGCTGATCAATTCCTTTAATACGGGCAAATTCCCATCTAAACACCGGCAGGTTTCTCCATATACTTACAATTATCTGGGACTCGAAAGCCAATTGGAGGTTGTCCCCCGATATCTTTTTTTTAGGCAGCTTCTCAGAACTCCCTTTCTCAGGTTTTCGCCAAATACTCCAAAAATCCACACCAAAGACATTTGGAAGATCTTCGAAGATAATGGGACGACATACGTAAAAAAAGATTGGCCATTCAATCTTGAAATCAGTGAACCTGGTCAAAAAGCTGAAACCACATTTAACCATTTGTTTGAAGATCTCAAATTTGAAACAGATGAAATTTTCCAAAAGGTTAGAAACGCGCTCTACACGGATGTTGAATTTGAAGAGTCTGTCACAGAGCTGAAAAACCAACACCAACCCCAGATGCTTTATTTTTTCCTCAACGGCCTGAACATCGCCGAAACCTATTTTTATAAGTACCGATTTCCTGAACTTTTTGGCATCCTGAACCAGGATGAAATCGATAAATACAGCACTGTCATCGAACGCTACTACCAATTCTACGATCAGATCATCAGCAAGTATTTAGCTTCTCTGAAAATGGGGGAAGAACTTCTTGTCGTCTACTCACCCCATGGTACTGAACCCCTTCCCCTATGGAAAAGATTTGTCGAGTGGATGCTGGGCAATGCTGAAATCTCTGCCTATCACGAGCGCGCCCCTGAAGGTGTTATTTTTTTCTACGGGCAGGAAATCAACAAGGGGAAAAACATCACGGGAATGAAACTGGTCGATATCGTACCCACCCTGCTCAATTATTTAGGTTTGCCTGTGGGGAAGGATATGGATGGGATTGTCAACAGCTCCATTTTCTTAGACGAATATAAAAATCCGGTTCTCTATATTTCATCCTATGAAGACTACAATATCAATCCCCCCAACAAATAGCCTGAATTATTCAAGATAGAGAGTAGTTTCCCTAAGGTTCACTTCACAATCCTAAAGACTCTTTTCCACCTTGCCTTCGGAATAAAGTTCACAAATTTTTTCAATCTTTCTTTTACGCTTGTTTTTAAGTAATCGTCATTTTCAGCTCGATAGGAAAAATAGATAACCCAGGGCCTACCTTTTATATAATTCAGAGGCAAAAAACCCCAGTAACGACTGTCACTGCTGTTGTCCCGATTGTCTCCCATCGCAAAGACATGACCCGGAGGAACAATTTGGGGGCCGAAATTATCTCTTAATAAATCATCATACCGAAAATACTCGCTGCGTCTGTAGATCTGCTCGTCAATGTGGACTTTATATTCCTCCGTGATCGGCTCGTCATTTATGTAGACCTGTTTGTCTTTAATCTCGATTTTTTCCCCTTCCAGCGCAACAACCCGTTTTACAAAATCCTTTTCCAGTTCCTTTGGCCATTTAAAGACAATGACATCTCCTCGCTGGATGTCTCGCTGCGGAAGGATGAGCTTCTCAAATCCATATTTTGGTTGGGTATAAGCCAGCTTATTTACAAGTAAAAAATCACCGATTAAAAGAGTAGTCTCCATCGATCCTGTAGGTATCTGGAAGGCCTGGACGATAAAAGTCATCACAAAAAACACGAAAATGGCTGTTTCAGCGATGAGTTCAAAATACTCTCTGAATACACTTTTTTCGCGTTTTCTCTTTTCTTTAGGCATCTCAATTCTCGAATGAAACATCTACTATAGCCGAAATCATTCCTTTCAGCAATAGAATTATCCTTGTCTCGTGATTGACGTTTTTGGATTTGAGAATTATGCTAAGGGAATGAATTTCACTCTGTTTGGATATCCAAAATCCGGTAAAACCACACTTTTCAACCTCTTGACTGGGGCAAATATTGAAGTCCATGCATACGGCACACAAAAAAAAGAAGTGAATTTAAGGACTTGTTTGATTCCCGATGACCGTCTTGATCAAATTTGGGAGCTTTACCAGGATAAGGAGAAAAAACCGGCAGCCGTCGACTATGTCGACCTGGCGGGCATTTCTTACGGGGATGTAAAAAATGAAGCCTATCTCAATTATCTTAGGAAAGCGGATGGACTTACCCATGTCGTACGTGGATACAATGATCCTCAAATCCCGCATCCCAAGGGAAGTGTCGATATAAAAAGAGACATTTCGGCCATGGAAGAAGAACTGCTTCTGGCAGATTTAATGTCCATTGAATCTCGGATCGGTTCTTTGGAAATAGAGCTGAAAAGGTCAAAAAATCCAGACGGAGAAAAAGAATTCGAACTCCTCCGGCAACTGCACTCTCTGCTCGAAGATGAAACGGCAGTTCGCGAAGCGAAAGTATCCCCATCAGAAGAAAAACTCCTCAGAGGTTTTGCATTCCTGACACAAAAACCGCTTTTCCACATGATCAATGTCGATGAAGACAACATCGCCGCTGTAGATCATCCTGAATCCATCTATGCTTCTTCCAAGAAGGGAACTGTTGTGCTTGCTTACTGCGGCAGCATTGAGAAAGAAATTGCGGAATTGGAAGGCGATGAAAAAGAGGTCTTCCTCAAGGAATACGAACTGACCGAACTCAGTGCGCAAAAGTTTCTTAAAACTTCCTATGACCTCCTTCAAGTGATCACTTTTTTTACCATAGGAAAGGCAGAAGTCAAAGCCTGGACGATTAAAAAAAACACGTCTGCCGTGCATGCAGCGGGAGCGATCCATTCCGATATAGAAAGGGGTTTTATCAGGGCCGAAGTTATACCGTGGAATGATCTTCTCAAGCACGGTTCCTTTCAGGCTTCTAAAGAAAAGGCGGCCGTCCGGCTGGAAGGGAAGGATTACTTCATTCAGGATGGCGACGTCATACAATTTCGATTTGCGAAATGAACACATGGATAAAAACTTCAGCATAACAGCCCAGGACAACACATCGTCCGCGCGGACTGGAATCATCCATACTCAGCATGGACTCATTGAAACGCCAGCTTTTGCTCCTGTGGCCAGTCAAGGTTCCGTGAAATCCCTCACTCACAGTCAAGTCGAAAGCTTAGGTGCCCAGCTCATCCTAGTCAATGCCTACCACCTTTTTCTCAGACCAGGGACAGAAACGATTCGCCAGTCAGGCGGCATTCATACCTTTATATCTTGGGATAGACCTATTCTATCAGATAGTGGAGGCTACCAGATTTACAGCCTCTCGAATCTCGTTAAAGTTAAAGAAGACGGTGTGGAATTTTCTTCACATCTGGATGGCACAAAATCTTTTGTTTCTCCTGAGGAAGTCATCGAGATCCAGCGGAATCTAGGGACAGACATCATGATGCCCTTAGACAATTTTCCACCCTATCCTTCCTCACCGGATCGGATAAGGGAATCTGTCGAGCTGACAACACGATGGGCCGCACGCTCACGAAAATATTTCCTCGACAACACTAAAAATCAGCGTCTCTGGGGAATCTGTCAGGGAAGCGTCCACTGGGATTTAAGAAAAAAAAGCATCGAAGATCTTCTCGAAATCGATTTCGACGGATATGCCTTGGGAGGTTTGGGCATTGGAGAACCCAAGTCTCATTTTATGGAAACGGTGGAAAAATCCTGTTCACTTCTTCCTCTTGATAAGCCGCGCTATTTGATGGGTATAGGATACATCCAGGACATCCTTGAAACGGTTGACAGAGGTGTCGACCTTTTTGATTGTGTCCTTCCTACAAGAAATGCAAGAAACGGAACGCTTTTCACAAGCAGCGGGAGGGTGAGTATTAAGAATCAAAAGTATGCCAACGACAAAAAACCCATTGATGAAAACTGTTCCTGCTACACTTGTTTGAACTTTTCGAGGGCCTATTTACGCCATCTTTTTGAGAGAAAGGAAATGAGTTCGGCCACATTAAACACCATCCACAATCTGCATTTTTATCTTGACATCTTCCAAAAAATTAGGCAAGCTATCCAATCAAAATCGTACCCAGATTTCAAAAGAACTATTTTAAAATAAGAGAGAGGAAATTAAAATAAGATAGAGGAAATAAAAAAAATGCTATTAGCAAGCTTTACGACATTCATGCAACCGGGCACTCAGGGTGCACGTCCAACCCCTGGCATAATCCAATTTGCTCCATTTATTCTCGTTTTTGTGATTTTTTATGTTCTGATCATTCTTCCCTCTAGAAAGAAACAGAAAAAACACCAGGAAATGGTCGGTTCCCTCAAGCCTGGAAATAAGGTCATCACCACAGGCGGAATCTATGGGACCGTTATGGGAACCAAGGAAGACCGGATTGAGCTGAAAATCTCGGCAAATGTCAAAATCGATGTCACGAGAAATGCCATCTCTGTAATCCTGGGAGACAAAAAAGAAGGAAAATAAGGTAAACATATTCTCTATGTCCATCGCATATATATAGAGAGTTATTTAGGCGGAATGCATAAATGAAAAAAAATTTACG